>NZ_JBXARG010000017.1:0-127305 GCF_058808015.1 Undibacterium sp. GW821-FHT11H02
TTTCTGTTCTCCTTTGGCACATAAGTTTGCCTCAAGATCTCTAGTTATGCATGGCTTGATTTTACGGGAGGGTTACAGCCATAGCGCATTAATTCGTCGTTCGTAATGACCGTTTTGGCTGCGGTATCGCGTCTGGCATTTTCGACTTCACTTTTAGCTTTGATTTCGACTTGTTGTGGCTTGTCTTTTGTGACGCTCTGACTTGCGGTTACCTCTGGTGCTACCGCTTTATTTTCTTGCGCTTGCGCCGATGTACTCGAGGATAGGAATAAGAAGCCTGAGATTGACAAGATGGAGAATTGGCTTGCGTGTGTTGGCATCAGATGTAGGTGTGAAAGAAACTGTTTTTTAATTTACCATTTTCTTTCATGCATATAAAACAGTCAATTTTTAAGTGCTATTTTTTTTGTGCTTCTTTGAACTTAGTCTCTTTGCTTAACTAACTTCATCCAACATCGCATCACCCAAGTGTTCAATATTGCCCCAACTGATCAGCGCTAGCCGTCCATCCCGGAATTCAAAACGATTAATACTCGCGTTAAAAATCGTGATCGTGCGTTCGGCGTTCAAGGGAAGATTCATGGCGGCGCGATAGGCGCATTCAAGTACGCCACCGTGGGCGACTAAGGCGATTTTTTGACCTTCGAATTGTTCTGCGTAATGCACAATGCAGTCTATCGTTCGCTGCTGAAATTCGCGTATGCTTTCGCCGACATTCTTGTTGTCATCGAGTTTTGGCGGAAAATGAAAATCAGGATCGCGCTGACGCCAGTGCGCATATTCTTCAGGATAAATTTCAGGTAATTCGCTATACAGCTTACCTTCAAAATCGCCAAAGCAACGCTCGCGTAATGCGGCATCGATGCGGGTTGGCAGACCTTGCAGTCTAGCGATTTCACCCGCAGTTTGCATGGCACGTTGTAAGTCGCTTGAGATAATCGCAGCGAGTTTTTCTTGCTGCAAACCAGCCGCCAAGGCTTTTGCTTGGCGACGTCCTTCGGCATTCAAGGGAATGTCTAAATGTCCCTGCAATTTGCGCACCGCATTCCAGGCAGTTTCGCCGTGGCGTATTAGTAAAATTTCGGTCACGCTGATTTTTCTGCTTTGGATTTGGTTTGCAACCAGAAGGTGACCGGTCCATCATTGGTCAGTGAAACTTGCATATCTGCGCCAAATTGACCGGTCTCGACCACAGCATGTTTGTTGCGTGCCTGGGCAACAAAATAGTCAAACAATTGTTTGCCCAATTCAGGCGGTGCGGCGGGTGTGAATGAGGGGCGAGTGCCGGATTGCGTGTCGGCCGCCAAGGTGAATTGCGGGACTAACAACAAGCCGCCTTGTACGTCGGCGACACTGCGGTTCATTTTGCCAGCATCGTCCGAGAACACACGATAGCTGAGCAATTTAGTGAGTAATTGCTCAGCATCTTTTTCAGTGTCATGGCGTTCAGCGCAGACCAAAACCATTAGGCCAGTTTGGATAGCGCCTATGGTCGCACCATCGACGACCACATTGGCGTGACGAACTCTTTGCAGTAATGCGATCATGCCGTCAGCGTCACTTTGGCAAATTTACGTTTGCCTACTTGTAAAACCACCGTACCCGCTTGTACTTGCAATTGCTTGTCACTGATCACTGTGCCATCAATACGCACGCCACCTTGATCGACCATGCGCATCGCTTCCGAAGTGGAGGCACACAGATTCGCTTGCTTTAATAATTGAGCGATACCGACCGGGGCGCCGCTTAAGGTGATTTCAGTGATGTCATCTGGAATCCCACCTTTAGAGCGATTGACGAAATCCGCCAAGGCATCTTCAGCAGCTTGTTTGCTATGGAAGCGTGTCACGATTTCTTGTGCGATAGCGACTTTGATATCGCGTGGATTTTGACCTTCTGCGACGGATTTCTTGTATTGCGCGATCTGCTCCAAAGAACAGAAAGACAGCAAATCATAGTAACGCCACATCATTTCGTCAGAAATGCTCATGACCTTGGCGAACATGGTATTCGCAGGTTCTGTGATCGCGATGTAATTGTTTTTGGACTTGGACATTTTTTCCACGCCATCCAGACCCTCCAACAAAGGCATGGTCAAAATACATTGCGGCTCTTGGCCGTAGTCTTTTTGCAGTTCGCGACCGACCAGCAAATTAAATTTTTGATCAGTGCCACCGAGTTCCAGATCTGCATGTAAAGCGACAGAGTCGTAACCTTGCATTAATGGATACAGGAATTCATGTACAGAGATTGGCGTTCCCGCTTTAAAGCGCTTGGTAAAGTCGTCGCGCTCCATCATGCGCGCCACGGTGTACTTTGAGGACAATTGAATCAGACCGCGTGAACCAAGTGGATCGCACCATTCTGAGTTGTAACGAATCTCAGTCTTACTGGCATCTAAGACTAAAGACGCTTGTTTGAAGTAAGTCTGGGCGTTGGCTTCGATTTGCTCACGGGTCAATGGGGGACGCGTGGCATTGCGGCCGGATGGATCGCCGATCATGGAAGTGAAATCACCGATCAGGAAAATGACGGTGTGTCCCAAATCTTGCAGCTGGCGCATTTTGTTGAGCACCACGGTGTGACCCAGATGTAAGTCAGGTGCTGTAGGATCAAGTCCTAATTTGATGCGTAGTGGTTTGCCGGTTTTTTCACTACGTGCGAGCTTTTGCGCGAATTCAGATTCAATTAAGAGCTCATCGACGCCTCGTTTGGTCACTGCAAGCGCGTGTTGTACTGCATCAGACAAAGGCAAGAGAGTGCTGCTATTTTTTTCGTTAGTGGCGGAAGCTGGAGTGGCGGTCATGATTAAATTGAATATGCAATATGAAAAAATAGAGTGAAAATTTAGTGAAAATTCGATAAGGACATTGAGCCCGATAGCAAAGTTTTATGTTATTTGTAATTTATTTGCAATAAAGCATGCCGAGACTTTGACATAGATCAGTCGTAAAAAAATTTGTAACAGAGGTGGCGCAAGTAGTGCACTACCGACATAATCAACGCCTTGCATTATTCGCTATTTGCTATACAATCAGGCGACTAATTTTGAGCCCCACCTTCGGTAATAAGAATAAAAAGGAGTGGGTTTGCTAACACTCTGTTGGGTGCCTGCCTATCAACGCAAGCACTCAAACATCAATTTTAACTTATTGCATGCGATTATCCGATAATTTCCGTCATCTAGCTGCAACTACGAAAGTTAAAGCCCAATCAATTGTCAAAGACAGTATCCACAATGTGCGCAGTATGCGTGCATCACGGGTCATTTCTTTTTCCGCTTTATTCTTCGCAGTATGTGCAGTCGGCGCGGTAGGTGTAGCCCCATTAGCACCCGACGCTTCTAATTTACCTGTCAAAACGATTACACAAGAATTGGTTTTGCCATCTTTGGATGAGCAAATCTCTCAAATCGTTTTACAACAACAGCATTATGTTAAAGAAGAAAAAATTCAACGTGGCGACACTTTGGCTTCTTTAATGCAGCGACTGGGTGTCGATGATGTGAACGCCAGTAATTTCCTGAAAACCGATCCGGTAGCTCGCAATGTGTTGCAGGCGCGCGCAGGCAAATCGATACGCGTAAAGACTACGGATGAAGGTACTTTGGAATGGTTACGCGTTGGCCTTGACGGTGGTGAAAAAGGTGGCAAGACTTTGCTGGTATCGCGCGACGAGCACAACACTTTTAAGGCCGCTGAAATTGTTGAGCAATTAGAACGTCGTATAGAAATGCGTTCTGGCGATATTCAATCTTCTCTATTCGTGGCGACTGATAAGGCATTAATTCCATCACCAGTAGCCGATCAAATTATCAAGATGTTCGAAACGAATATCGACTTCCGCAAATTACAACGTGGTGATTACTTTAACGTGGTCTACGAAACTTTTTGGCAGAATGGCGAAATGGTAAAAACCGGTCGCTTGTTGTCAGGTGAATTCAAAAATTCCGATAAATTGTTTCAGGCAGTCTGGTTTGATGAAGGCGCTGGCGAAGGTGGTTATTACAGCTTCGATGGTAAATCTCTGAAAAAAGCCTTTTTGAAATCCCCTCTAGAATTCTCCCGCGTCTCTTCTGGTTTTTCTATGCGTGTTCATCCTATTTCTGGCAAGTGGAAGCGTCACACCGGTATTGATTTTGCTGCGGTCAGTGGTACACCAATTCGCGCTTCGGCTGACGGCACGATAGAACATGCGGGTCCTCAGGGTGGCTACGGCAATATGGTTATCGTTAAGCACTGGAATGGATATAGTACAGCCTATGCTCATATGAGTCGTTTCGCACCTGGTGCACGCAAAGGTACTCGTGTCAGTCAAGGTCAGGTAATTGGTTATGTCGGTTCTACCGGATGGTCGACCGGCCCTCATTTGCACTATGAGTTCCGGGTCAATAATGAGCCACGTGATCCAAACACCATTAGCGTGCAAAGTGCTGCGGCCTTAGCTTCGCATGAGTTGCCAAAATTCAGAGTAGTCGCTGCAGATATGGCGCACCGCTTTGATTTGTTGCGTCCAGAGCGAAATTCAGCAGCTAATGTGGCGCGCATTGCCGCACGCTAAATACCTGACGATAATTTCAAAAAAACAGCCGAACCTAGTTCGGCTTTTTTATTCTCAAATTCATTTTTTTAAATATGGAAAAAAAATCTTCCACGTTCATTGGCCTGATGTCAGGTACTAGCCTTGATGGTGTTGATGGCGTTCTCGTACATTTTCCCGAAGGTGAGGCTTTGCAGCTGCATGCCAGTGCGCATCAAAGTTTTTCACCCGAACTCAAGCAGCAGGCGCTGGCTTTACAACAAGCGGGTGCGAACGAAATTGAGCGTGAAGCTTTGTTGGCAAACGCCTTAGTAAGCGTTTATGCCGATTGTGTTTCAAAATTATTGAATACGACAAACTGTGAGGCATCCCAAGTGCAAGCAATTGGCGTACATGGTCAAACCATACGTCATCGTCCGGACTTGGGCTACACACGTCAAACAAATAATCCTGCTTTGTTGGCGGAGTTGACGGGCATCGATGTGATTGCTGATTTTCGTAGTCGTGACATTGCCGCAGGAGGGCACGGCGCACCTTTGGTACCTGCATTTCATAGAGCGATGTTTGGTCAAGCAGGACGTTGCCGCGTGGTAGTGAATATAGGTGGCATCAGCAATGTTAGTCTCTTGCATGCGAACGGACATACAAGCGGTTTTGACACGGGTCCAGGTAATGTACTGATGGATGCCTGGATACATCAGCATCAAGGTTTGGCTTATGATGATCGAGGTTCATGGGCGGCGCAGGGACAGGTTCATGCGGCGTTCTTAGAACTGCTATGTAGAGAAACTTATTTGCAGAAAGTTCCACCAAAAAGCACGGGTCGTGATTTATTTCATCTGGCGTGGTTGGAAGAAAAGCGGGCAGTATTTTCTGAGATCAGTGCTGTCGATGTACAAGCCAGCTTGTGCGAATTCACCGCCAAGACTATCGCCGATGCGATTCTCGACTATGCACCGGATTGCGAGGCCGTCTATGTGTGTGGTGGTGGTGCTTACAATGCTAGTTTGATGCGCAGTCTGAAAGCGCGCTTGGGTGACATCCATTTGGATAGTACGGATAATTTGGGAATCGCGGCGAATCATGTGGAAGCATTGGCATTCGCTTGGCTGGCACAGCGCTTTCATTTGCGCCTTGCAGGTAATCTTAGTGACGTGACTGGTGCCCAAGGTGAGCGTATTTTGGGTGCTTTGTATCCAGCGTGATCTAGATTTCGTAAGGCCCAACTTAATGTTCTGAGACAGTTTGCATGAGGTCGTTTTTTTAGTATTTTTTATGAATGATTTTTATGAGTAAGTTCGTCTATATCGCCGATCCCATGTGTTCATGGTGTTACGGATTCGGTCCGGAATTGCACCAGTTTTTGCAGACTCAGCCAGAAGCTGAATTGGATATTATTCTGGGCGGCCTGCGTGCTTATAACCGCCAAGTGATGGATGATGGGCAGCGCGAAATGATTTTAGAGCATTGGCATAAGGTACAGCAGGTGAGTGGTCTGCCTTTCGATATGACGGGTTTAAATCGGAATGGTTTTGTGTACGATACCGAGCCAGTGTGTCGTGCAGTGGTAACGGCAAAAATACTGGCGGAAGACATGCCGAATATGGTGATATTTAGTGTGTTCCAAGCCTTGCAGCATGCATTTTATGCGGCGGCGCGCGATGTGACCGATGACAAAGTGTTGGCTGAAGTCGCTAGTTGCGCTTTGAACGAGTTTGACGGTGGCGATAGTTTTGACTACGACAGTTTCTATGAAGTATTGACTGCGCCCTCAACCCGCGACGAAACACGTCAGCATTTTGAACAGGTGCAAAGGTGGGGTGTGCGTGGTTATCCTGTATTGCTTGCCTTGAAAAGTGACGGCCTGCATATGCTCAGCTCTGGTTATACCAAGGCCGAAAATTTGCAAGTAGCCTATCAACAATTGCTGAAGTAAATTTTGAGAGATGACAAGTCAATGATCAGTCCACGCCAACAACTCGCCCCACAGGGCCCTGAATTCTCCCGTATCGTCTTAGGCCTATGGCGTTTATCGTCATGGCAAATGAATCCGGCGCAACGCGCGGAATTCTTACATGCCGCATTAGACCTGGGTATTACGACTATAGATCAGGCCGATATTTATGGTGATTACACCAGTGAGACTTTGCTCGGTGAAGCATTTGCGTTTGCACCAGAGTTACGCCAGCATTTTCAGATCGTCACGAAATGCGGTATACAGTTTCCCGCCGCTTTACGTCCCGCCCAGACCTCGCATATATATAACACGACCCGTCAACACATTGTTAGCTCGGCAGAAACCTCTTTGCGCAGCATGCAAATTGAGAGCATAGACTTATTGTTGATCCATAGACCCGATCCTTTGATGGATGCGGATGAGATTGCTGAGGCTTTCACGCACTTGCATGCGAGCGGTAAAGTGAAACATTTCGGTGTGTCGAATTTCACCAATGCTCAGTTTGAATTGTTACATTCGCGCTATCCTTTAGTCACCAATCAAGTGGAATGCTCCTTGATGCAAATGGCCGCTATTGACGATGGCAGCTTTGATTTGGCACAGCGTTTGCGTATCGCTCCTATGATTTGGTCAGCGCTGGCTGGCGGTGCACTCTTCAGTGATGGTGGCGACTGTGCGCAACGCATTCGTGTCTGCCTTGAACAAATTGCTGAACAACTCGATGTCAGTTCGTCTTGTGTCGCTTTGGCGTGGATCTTGAATCTCCCCAGTCGCCCTTTGGTATTGACAGGTTCTAGTAGGGTGACGGTTTTGCAAGAAGCCGTACAAGCGGCACAGTTGCGCTTGTCGCGCGAACATTGGTTTGACTTATGGCGTGCGGCTAAAGGTTTTGATATTCCCTAAACCCGATAAGTGATTCTTAAAAAAATACTTTTCAGCAAGAGGGAAACAGCGTATAAAAGAGCACTGGTACTGCAGATACATCCAATTCCATCATTTGTAACTTGTGCTGGCCTAGGGTTCGCTTGTTGGCGCTTGATTTCCAACATAATAGTGGCAGCCAGCTTGCACACTTAGATTAGGGGCTTAGTAATTGAAGATATTCCGATTCTATTTACGCCGCTTTTTACGGGCTCAGCGTCTGCCAACAAAAGACCTGCAGCTATGGCGCGACGAAATGCTATCGGCAATCTTGTTGGTGACCATGTGTCTGGGTACCCTGACCGCGGTGCCGAGTATCTTGCTCGCGTTTCGCGATAGTCTTTATTCCATTATTTTCATCGATGTTTTGGCGATCGCCTGGCTCTTCACTCTGTGGCGTTGGCGCGGCTTAAGCTTTGTTGCCCGTAGCTGGAATTTTCTTTTTATTGTTTATCTGGTGGGCGTGTTCTTTCTACTGAAAGTAGGGCCAGTCAGCCAGATTTATCTTTTGGCGGTACCGGTACTCACTTCATTATTGTTGGGATTACGGCCGGCTATCGCGGTCCTGGTAGTGAATGCGATCACCTTGCTGACCATAGGTTTTTTTGCAGATATCGATTTACAATTTGATCGCTACCATGACCGGCCATTTTTGCGTTGGATCATCATCACTTTAAATTTCACCTTCATCAGTTCCGTCATTACGATTACGTGTGGCGTTCTTTTGCGTAGACTGGAGGAATCTTTGCGCAAGCAAATGGAGATCAGTCAATCATTGAAAGATGAGCAAAAATCTTTGCGTAAGGCGAATGAAGAACTACGTTTGATTTCTGCCGCCGTAGAAAATTTAAATGACATGGTGCTGATCACCAATAATGATTTGAGCGCAAACGGGCCACAGCTGGTGTTTGTGAACAGGGCGTTTGAACGCATTAGCGGCTACGCAAGAGCGGACGTGATAGGCAAAAATGTCGATCTCTTATATGGACAAAATTCTGACGCCCACGAGATTATTCGAATTCGTACGGCTTTGCGAAATCAGCAGGCGATACGCTCTGAGATCATAGGCTACAACAAGGCGGGCAAAGAATTTTGGTTGGAAGTGGATATTCAACCTATTAATAATAGCGCTGGGATATGTAGTAATTATGTTGCGATAGAAAGGGATATTTCCGAGCGTAAGAAGGCGGAATTTGACATCTATCGTTTGGCGTTTTTTGATGTACTGACAGGTCTGCCAAACCGGCGCTTATTACGTGATCGTATGGGGGTATTGTTGGCCAGCGCCCAGCGCACCGGACATTTTAGCGCTGTATTATTTATCGATCTGGATCATTTTAAGACCATCAATGATGCCCGTGGTCATGCAACCGGTGACGTGTTATTGATTGAGGTTTCTAAACGTCTGTCGGCTATCTTGCGTGAGGTAGATACGGTAGCGCGTATCGGTGGTGATGAGTTCGTTGTCCTAGTCGATAATCTCGACCATCAAATAGAAAACGCGGGTAAGCTGGCATTAACCGTTGCCGACAAAATCCGAATTGCACTCGCTAAAGATTTTGAAATTGATGGGCAAACTTATAGCTCAAGTTGCAGCATAGGAGTGACGCTTTTGCCGAAGGCAGGTCAGTCTGTCGATGATTTATTGCGTGAATCTGATACCGCGATGTATAGAGCTAAATCGGCAGGCAGAAATCAAATTGCTTTCTTTGAAGGTACGATGCAAACTGAGGTAGAGCAGCGCCTGACCTTGGAGCATGATCTTGCCAAAGCTCAGGATTTAGGTGAATTGCAAATGGTCATGCAAGCACAGGTCAATGAGTCCGGTCAGCCTGTAGGTGCTGAGTTGTTAATGCGATGGAATAGTAAAGAGCGTGGATTGGTTTCACCGGTGGTGTTCATACCCTTAGCCGAAGAATCAGGCTTGATTGTTCGCATGGGTGATTGGGTCATCTCGCAGGCTTGTGAAATTACTTTGCTATTGCGTAGACATGGCTGCGACTTTCCTCTTTCCGTTAATGTGAGCCCTAAGCAATTTCGCCAAGCAGATTTTGTAGATAAAGTAATCGCTATTTTGGCGCAATATCAAGTGGACGGTTCTCATTTGATCTTCGAAGTGACCGAAGGCTTGTTTATCGATAACTTGCAAGAAACCATCGCCAGAATGTCAAAGCTGTCGGCGCTAGGCATACGCTTTTCAATTGATGATTTTGGAACAGGGTATTCCAGTTTGAATTATTTAAAACGCTTACCTCTGTATGAATTGAAAATCGACAGGAGCTTTGTGCAAGATATACCGAGTGATACGAATGGCACGGCTATCGTCGGTTCTATCCTGTCTATGGCAAAACAATTTGGCTTGAAAGTCGTTGCAGAAGGCGTAGAAACCGAAGCTCAGGCTCAGTATCTGATAGAAAATGGCTGTGATTCTTTGCAGGGATTTTTATATTCTAGGCCGCTCGCACCGAGCGCCTGGCTAGCGGCGAGGTATTAAGGTCACGACGCTTTTACTTCGCTTTTCCTTCCCTACCTAGTAGTCAGAACACACGTATAATTCACGCTTCCCTTATTTGTTGGTAATTTTTATTTATGGCATCAAATAGCTCAAAGAAATTAGTTGGGACTCTGCTGTTATTCAGCGCGCTTGTGATCGCTGGCTTTTTTACTTATCAGTCGCTGAATAACAAGCAATCCGCACCCGCACTAAATTTTACTAACTTGCAAGGCCTTAAGACCAGCACGCAAAGCTTGCAAGGCAAAGTGTATATGGTGAATTTTTGGGCGACTTCCTGCACGACCTGCATTAAAGAAATGCCGCAAATGATAGCCAGCTATGAAAAATTTCGCTCCCAAGGTTTGGAATTTTTTGCGGTGGCGATGAGCTACGACCCGCCTAACTATGTGCTTAATTTTACCGAAACACGTCAACTGCCATTTCAAGTTGTTCTTGATGTGGAGGGAAAGATCGCGCAAGCCTTTGGCGATGTGAAGCTGACACCGACAACTTTTGTGATCGATAAGCAAGGAAAAATAATTAAACGCTATGTTGGCGAGCCTTCTTTTGTTGAATTGGATCAATTGTTAGCCCAATTGCTGAAGCAAGCTTAAGTTCTGTTAAGTTTTATGCTTGGCTTTGTGTCTGGTATGTATTTAATTTATCGCTAATTGTGAGTAAAGCGGCGCTAATTGTGTTGATCTTGTTTTGCTTTTTTTCTTAGTTTTATCTTAGATTTTTTTTGTCTTCAACTCATCGCAAAATCCTGCTATTTAATTGAGCAATATTTCGCAAAAAAGTCTATTGAAAACCCGCTCTAAATTAAAAAATATTGTTAGGTTCAAGGCCTGATTTTGCTAATTATTTAGGCAGCTTTTCAGGTAGAATAGCGCTTCCTCGAAATTCCTCCGACTCCCCCAAGGTTCTAACATCGTGCAAATTGGCTCCTATCAGCTGAAGAATAATATTTTTGTCGCGCCTATGGCCGGTGTGACGGATAGACCATTTCGCCAATTGTGCAAAGATCTCGGCGCTGGTTATGCGGTGTCGGAAATGGCGGCATCGAATCCTAAACTGTGGGAAACCGAAAAATCCACGCGCCGCACCAATCACGAAGGCGAGATGGAGCCCAAGGCAGTACAGATCGCTGGTGCTGATCCCAAAATGTTAGCGGAATGCGCCAAATACAATGTCGATAAAGGGGCGCAAATTATCGACATCAATATGGGCTGTCCAGTGAAAAAAGTCTGCAATGCCTGGTGTGGTTCGGCCTTGCTGCAAGATGAAAAATTAGTGGGTGAAATTCTTGACGCAGTGGTTTCTGCGGTGGATGTTCCTGTGACTTTGAAATTTCGCACAGGCTGGGATAGAGCGAACAAAAATGCATTGCAAATAGCGCGTATCGCTGAATCTGCGGGTATTGCCATGTTAACTTTACATGGACGTACGCGAGCTGATGGCTATAAAGGCGCGGCTGAGTATGACACCATTGCGGCAGTCAAAGCAGTGGTTGGAATTCCTGTTGTGGCCAACGGTGACATTACTACACCAGAAAAAGCGAAGTATGTGTTGGAGGTGACGGGTGCCGATGCGATTATGGTCGGTCGTGCTGCGCAAGGCCGACCATGGATTTTCCGTGAGATCGACCATTATTTAAAGACTGGCACCTACTTGCCAGCGCCCTTGGTGTCGGAAGTGAGTGGCTTACTTGATCGTCATTTGCGTGAACATTATGCGTTTTATGGTGAGTTCATGGGCGTACGCACAGCGCGCAAGCATATAGGCTGGTACGTCGAAGATTTGGTGGATGGCGAAGCCTTCCGCCAGCAAATGAATAAGTTGGAAACTTGTGAGGAACAATTGGCGGCGGTCAAAATGTTTTTTGATAGTCGACCGACAGAACGGTTACAATACCGCCCCTCCGAGATAAACCCGAACGAAGAATTAACTCAGGCCTTGGCCGCTTGAAGTAATTTCCTCGCTCTCCTCAGTATGATTTTGGTGGAAGTTTCATTTAGTTTAACCCTTGAATTCCCGGTAGTTTTTTTAACGAGGAATTTATTAATAAGAAGAAAATTCAGTATGAGTAAAGAAAGCATCCAAGAAGCCGTCCATAAAAATCTGGAAAAATATTTCCGTGATTTAGGCGAACAACCGGCTTCAAATATTTACGATATGGTGGTGTTAGCGGTTGAAAAACCGATGTTAGAAATGGTCATGACACGCACCGATAGCAATCAATCTCAGGCGGCAGATATGCTCGGCATTAACCGCAATACCTTGCGCAAAAAATTGCAGCAACACGGTCTTCTTTAATTTTAATTACCTATCTTTATCATGATCAAACAAGCTCTCCTGTCCGTCTCGGACAAAACTGGTGTTCTCGAATTTGCACGTGAACTTAATGCCATGGGCGTCAAACTTTTGTCCACTGGCGGTACTGCAAAACTTCTGGCAGATAACGGTTTGCCTGTTACTGAAGTAGCCGATTACACAGGTTTTCCTGAGATGCTGGATGGTCGTGTCAAGACTTTGCATCCGAAAGTACACGGCGGTATTTTGGCTCGCCGCGATTTTCCTGAGCACCAAGCTGCTTTAGAAAAACACGGTATTCCAACCATCGATATGGTGGTGGTGAATCTCTATCCATTTCAGGCAACCGTCGCCAAAGCCGAATGTTCCTTGGAAGACGCGATTGAAAATATCGATATCGGTGGTCCAACCATGTTGCGCTCCTCCGCAAAAAATCACAAAGACGTAGTCGTGATTTGTGACCCTAGCGATTACGCAACAGTTCTGGCGGAAATGAAGGCAGGCAACAATGGCGTGTCATATGACACTAAGTTCATGCTGGCGAAAAAAGTCTTCGCGCACACCGCACAATACGATGGCGCGATCACGAATTACTTGACCAGCTTGGGTGAAGATAAAGCACACACAACGCGTAGTGCTTATCCACAAACGCTGAATATGCATTTCGAAAAAGTACAAGAAATGCGTTACGGCGAAAACCCACATCAATCCGCTTCTTTCTATCGCGATCTGGCACCAGTTGCAGGTGCATTAGCGAACTACACGCAATTGCAAGGTAAAGAACTGTCCTACAACAATATCGCCGATGCTGATGCAGCGTGGGAATGCGTAAAGTCTTTTGACACTGGCGCGTGCGTGATCGTGAAACATGCGAATCCATGTGGCGTAGCGATCGGTGCGACGGCATTGGAAGCGTATAGCAAAGCTTTGCAAACCGATCCAACTTCCGCTTTCGGCGGCATCATTGCTTTCAATACCGTGTGCGATGGCGCAGCAGCAGAAGCAGTCGCAAAACAATTCGTTGAAGTCTTGATCGCACCGTCTTTCACTGCCGAAGCCAAACAAATTTTTGCAGCAAAACAAAACGTGCGCTTGTTAGAAATCCCTCTCGGTTCTGGTGTGAATCAATATGATGTGAAACGTGTTGGTGGCGGCTTGTTAGTGCAAGCACCAGACGCGAAAAACGTCTTGCCAGCCGATGCGCGCGTGGTCAGTAAATTGCAACCAACACCGCAACAAATGGCCGACATGATGTTCGCATGGCGCGTCGCTAAATACGTTAAATCCAACGCGATTGTGTTCTGCGGTAATGGCATGACTTTAGGCGTAGGCGCAGGTCAAATGAGCCGTATCGATTCCGCACGTATCGCTTCGATCAAAGCACAAAATGCTGGTTTGACTTTGCAGGGTTCTGCAGTTGCGTCTGATGCATTCTTCCCATTCCGCGATGGTCTAGATGTCGTGGTCGATGCAGGCGCAACGTGCGTGATTCATCCAGGTGGTTCTATGCGTGATCAAGAAGTGATTGATGCTGCAGATGAACGTGGTGTCGTCATGTTGTACACCGGTGTTCGTCATTTTAGACATTAATTTGCACTCAGGACGTCGTTAGTAAAATGGCGTTCGTCTACATTCTCGCCAGTGATCGTAATGGCACCTTGTATGTTGGTGTGACAAGCGATCTGGTTCAGCGAATCTATCAACACAAAAACAAGTTTGTACCAAGCTTTACTGAAAAGTACAGCGTGGACAAACTTGTTTGGTTTGAGGCTTGCGATTCTATCGAAGGCGCGATTGTGCGTGAGAAGCAAATCAAGAAGTGGAAGCGTGAGTGGAAGATCAATTTGATTGAAACGACTAATCCTTATTGGAATGATTTGTTTGATTCGATTTTGTAGTGACTGTTTCACCCCAGATCTTTTATCAGCCTTGAACTAACGACACTGGGCTCCTGCCTTCGCAGGAGCGACGGTAATTTGTTTGCTGATGCATGACTGTTGGTAGGAAACAAAGCTGAAAAACTTCAAACTAAACCTAGCATTTGTTGACCGTCATTCCTGCGAAGGCAGGAATCCAGCGGCGTTCGTTGAGCAAAAACAAAAGCAATTACGGATCAGAAGTACAACACGCTAACACTCAAGACCTGCGTATAATTTAGCAATAAATTCATACACAGAAAACAAACACCAATGAAAATCCTAGGCATAGATCCCGGCTTACGCACCACAGGTTTTGGTGTCATCCATAAGCAGGGCAGTAAGCTCACTTACATCGCTTCAGGTACTATCAAAACAGTTGAAGGCACTTTGCCAGAACGCCTCAAAACCATTCTTTCCGGCGTCACTGAAATCATCCAAACTTACCAACCCGATTGCGCGGCAATTGAGAAGGTATTCGTCAACGTCAATCCACAATCAACACTACTACTTGGCCAAGCACGTGGTGCTGCGATTTGCGCTTTGGTTCAAGCTGAATTGAATGTTGCAGAATACACGGCTCTGCAAGTCAAGCAAGGTGTAGTCGGTCACGGTAAAGCCAAGAAAGAGCAAGTGCAAGATATGGTGCAGCGTTTGTTGTCTTTATCTGGCACGCCTAGTTCCGATGCAGCTGATGCTCTGGGTGTGGCGATTTGTCATGCGCATAGTGGGGATACTTTGAAGACGCTGGGTGCGATTGCGCCTGAGTTGGCTAAGAAGGGTTTGCGGGTTAGGGCGGGCAGGTTGATTGGTTGACCAAACCTTGCTGGGAGATAACGAATGAGATGTTTGAAATTGATGGCCGATTATCAGTGTTTCCCACTTTGGGAGAATTCGTCAAATCTTGTAGGAAATGTTGATCCAGCATCTCTCCCAATTTCTGAAAATTTAATCTCAATGTTAAATGAATGGGCTGAAATATTTGATGCTACGCTAAATCTCGATGATCCAGTCCAATCCGGTTTCTCGTCAGAGAAATTGAAGGTTGAGTTTCATGATAAAGGGCATGATCTATGTCTTTCACTTCAATCGGAACTTGGTAGTAAGTATTCGGTCATTTATGTTTAGGCAAAGTTGTGAAAAATGGGGTTAGAAAAAATTCAAAATTTAATTTCAAAATGACTTGCGATAATTTAATCTAACCCTATTATTTTGTATTCATATCAAGTTGGATCTTTGTCCGTTGTGGTGGTTTAAATTTTGTAGATGATTTTTAATTTGCAGGTCGGGGGTGGCCCGACAGCCACTCCCTTTCTTTGCTTCGCCAAAGAAAGGAAGCAAAGAAAGGCGACCACGCTGCCACTGCCCTTCGGGTTCCCAATTGTGCAGGACAAAAAATGGGAAAGTGTTGAAACTCGCTTCGCTCAGACAACAACACTTTCTTTATCCATTTTCTGTCCTGCACAATTGGCAGTGTCAGAAGTGGAACGGCGTCAAAAACAAAAGCAAAAACAAAAGCAAAAACAAAAGCAAAAACAAAAGCAAAAACAAAGTCAAAAGCAACGGCAACACCAAAACAATCAGTACCGATGGACATTCAATTTTCCATTAGCTGTTGTCGATCGTTGCTTTTGAATTTGCTTTTGACCTACCCCCGTTTGAGACGATGTAATTTGTGCTTCACAGAAAATGGATAAGAAAGTGTTGTGTCTGAGCGTAGCGAGTTTCAACACTTTCCCATTTTTTGTGATGCGCAAATTATGCTGGAGCGTAGCGTAAGCACCCCGCAGGGGCGAGTCTACGGTCGTCTTTTTTGGATTACCTTTTTTGACGAAGCAAAAAAGGTAATTGGCTGTCGGGCCACACCCGACCAGCAATCGTTCAGTTGAGTTAACCAGTTGCAAGAGTTAAAACCAACAATTCAGCAAAAACATCGCCACCACAACCAGCAGAGAATAGTTTACTATTACTGTTTATTTATACAGTACGAAAGCCCAGCATGATAGGTCGTATCGCCGGAACCTTAATCGAAAAGAACCCGCCGCAAATCATGGTTGATTGCCAAGGTGTTGGTTATGAAATCGATGTGCCTATGAGCACTTTCTATAATCTGCCTGCGCTCGGTGAAAAGGTCGCCTTGTTGACCCATTTAGCGATCCGCGAAGATGCACATGTCTTATTTGGCTTTGGTACCGCTGAAGAACGTGCAACTTTCAAGCAATTAATTAAAATCAGTGGTGTCGGCGCGCGTACTGCATTATCAATTTTATCCGGCATGTCAGTCGCTGATTTGGCTCAGGCAATTACTTTGCAGGAAGCAGGGCGTTTAACACGTGTGCCTGGTATCGGTAAAAAGACCGCCGAGCGCTTGCTGCTTGAACTTAAAGGCAAGCTGGGTGCCGATCTGGGTGCTGCTGGAGTGGCTGCAGCCGCTGGCGATCATAGTTCGGATATTTTGAATGCCTTATTAGCTCTCGGTTATTCTGATAAAGAAGCCTTGGCGGCTTTGAAATTGGTGCCTGCAGGATCGGGCGTGTCGGATGGGATTAAAGCAGCACTCAAAGCTTTGTCTAAGAGTTAAACACGAATAGAAAAACATGAGCATACAAACCGACAATCTCTCCACGCAATTCGTCGATACCCGCATCATTGCAGCGACGCCAACTTCACCTAATGAAGAGGCGATAGAACGTGCTTTGCGTCCTAAACAACTGGATGAATATGTTGGACAAGAGAAGATCCGTGATCAGTTAGAAATCTTCATCGGTGCGGCGCGTCAGCGTAAAGAGGCACTCGACCACACCTTATTGTTTGGCCCACCAGGTTTAGGTAAAACGACCTTGGCGCATATTATTGCGCGCGAGATGGGTGTGAATCTGCGCCAGACTTCAGGCCCTGTGCTGGAGCGTGCCGGTGATCTGGCGGCGTTGCTGACCAATCTCGAAGCGAACGATGTCTTGTTCATTGATGAAATCCATCGCCTCTCGCCAGTGGTGGAAGAGATTTTGTATCCTGCTTTAGAGGACTATCAAATCGATATCATGATAGGTGAAGGTCCAGCAGCGCGCTCAGTCAAGCTTGATCTGCAGCCATTCACTTTGGTTGGGGCGACCACGCGTGCCGGGATGCTGACCAATCCTTTGCGCGATCGTTTTGGTATTGTGGCTCGCTTAGAATTTTATACGTCAGAAGAACTCAGTCGTATCGTTACTCGTTCCGCATCTTTGTTGCAAGTTCCGATTAAAGATGACGGCGCATTTGAAATCGCAAAACGTGCGCGCGGCACACCACGGATTGCGAATCGCTTATTGCGCCGCGTACGTGATTATGTCCAAGTCAAAGGCAATGGCGAAATCACCAAGCCTATGGCCGATGCTGCATTGAAGATGCTGGATGTGGATGCGGTCGGTTTTGATTTGATGGATAGAAAATTGCTCGAAGCCATCTTGTTTAAATTTGGCGGTGGTCCGGTTGGCTTAGACAATGTCGCCGCAGCCATTGGCGAAGAGCGCGATACGATAGAAGATGTGTTAGAGCCGTATTTGATACAGCAAGGTTATTTGCAGCGTACACCACGCGGCCGCATCGCCACTGCCAGTGCTTACGAACACTTCGGTTTGACTGCGCCGCGCACTAATCCGAACGGGGATTTGTGGGGGGCTTCGTGACGGTGCAGCTTTGTTAAAGACAGATAGCAGTTGTTTTCCCTCGGTAATTACTTTACGCCATTAGATTTTATTGTGGGCACGGAAAGTATGCTGATCGAGTTCGCCGTGAAAGCAATAAGCGTGTCGTTGTGTTTGTTGTGAATTTGTGGATTGAAATCGTCTAGTTTACACATTTGTTGCTCTGAATCGATATCCCAAATAGTCGTTCCCGCATCCGTCACTACATAAAGGTGTCTGCCATTCAAAAATAGATAATTGCATTCATTTTTGTTAGTGATGCGTATACTTTTTTCGATTGTTGCCTTTGAATTACTAAGGCTATAAATCGCTATTCCCGAACCTTGTCTCATTTCCATTTCCTCGTCTTTATCCCAAATGGGTATTCCCCACATTGCAATGTGTTGATCATCGATCCAACATGCTGGAACACTCCAATCGTCGCCTAGAGGAAAATCAATTATTGAGTCGCCATCTTCGCTTTCCCAAGGATAGGTAGTTAGCCACTGCTTGATTGACCAAGTTCGTGGAACCGATAATGGATGCCAGACCCAACCATCGTCGAATAGTTGATTGTTGTTAGGGCTGGAGATTAATTTTCCGTGAAAGTAGTCGAGATAATGCTCTGGTCTTTTTTCTGAAGAGTCATAAGGAGCTATCAATCGATTTGTAATGATTTGTCCACTGACTGGATCGGTCACATCGAGCCGATTCCAAGCTGTTCGATGGATTAGTAAATTTTGTCCTTCGAAATGAATAAAGCATGCGCTGAAAGGCACAGTCTCTTCGCAGTAGTTGCCACCATTGATATGCGTGATTATCCTTCCGCAACAGGTTTCTATGAGCATTCCAATCTGACCGTGGTCAATACAACTGCCGCATATTTACCAACAAAGGATGAATGCAGTCGAAATTTTGAAATGCCAAAATGTTCATGGTCATTTGAATGATCTATTTCTGGCAAGACGATTTCGCATAATTTTGTTTGAGCGCCAGTGTCCGAATTGAGCCCGTACAATTCTCCTTTTGTGGTTAAGATCAGCAAATCGCCATATTCAGCTTGAACTGCATTCGCATCCGCGATGGGGGTGCAATCCCATTTGATATTTTTTGGGGTATCAACTTTTTGCTTATTGTGAGAATTCATCATTTTTGTTAATTAATTGTTCTTTAGTTTATGTATTCTTAGAATTGTAAATCGAGCGTTAAAGTTAATGCTAGTTCGAAGCGAGTCAATTTGATTAGCTTGAATATTTGCTTCTCAGGCGATGATGGTTGTATGCTATTAGATACATCGTATTAAATTTAATACACTTAGGCGACTGATAAGTATTCATATATAAAACAACGATTTCTAGAGGAATTTCTTTTTTCTTGTATTTATTTCGATACAGTCTATTCTGTTAAAATTATCGAGTGTAATGCTAAGTCCTTGATTTCGCAGCTTGTGCAGCGATTGAAAAACTTGGCATGGCAATTGCTAATTCACAGCAATTGATGATTTTTCGAGGTGACTATGCTGCAAGAAGCTGGGCGCGCTGGGGCGCTACTTACGATCGATTTGCGTGCGCTACGTGCGAATTACCGTTATTTGCAGGGACGCTTGGGTAAGGCTGCCTGTGGTGCCGCGGTGAAAGCGGATGCCTATGGCTTAGGCGCGATTCCTGTTTCTAAAGCTTTAGTGGATGAAGGTTGCCGTCATTTGTTTGTCGCGCAATTGGAAGAAGCGATTAGCTTGCGCGCCCATATTCCACGTGATGTCGCGATTTACGTGATGCACGGTTCGCCGGTTGGCTATGAGGCTGAGTTTATCGAATACGGCTGTACGCCTGTTTTGAATAGTCTTGATCAAATCGCAGCATGGCGCAAACTGGCTCTGGCACGTCAAGAACGTCTCCCTGCTGTGATCCAGATCGATACAGGGATGGCTCGCATGGGTCTGTCACAGGCGGAGTTGGTTACGTGGTTGAATGATTTCAGCATCACCGAAGGCATTGATGTTCGTTACGCGATGAGTCATTTGGCTTGTGCCGAAGATCAACTCGATCCTATGAATCAAATGCAATTGAAGGGCTTTCAACATTTGTTGGAACAATTGCGCAAACAATATCCAGATTTAAAAGCCAGTTTTTCAAATTCCTCAGGCATCTTTTTGGGCACCGATTTTCATTTTGACTTGGCGCGCCCTGGTGCGGCTTTGTATGGTGTTGCTCCAGTGGCGGGACAGGCGAGTCCTATGCATTCAGTAGTGCAACTGCAAGGACGGATTATTCAAACGCGTGAGATTCCTATGGGCGCGAGCGTCGGTTATAGCAAGACTTGGCGCGCTACTCAACCTTCTAAGATTGCCACCGTTTCAGTCGGTTATGCCGATGGTTGGCTGCGTAGTTTGAGCAATTGCGGTGTAGCGCACATTGCAGGGATTGAAGTGCCGATGGTTGGTAATGTGTCCATGGATACGATTACCTTAAACGTTAGCCATGTTGATCCTCAGCTTTTGTATCCGGGTGCTTTGGTGGATTTAATTTGTCCCAATAACACCGTTGACCAAGTCGCGAAACGCGCTGGCACTATAGGCTATGAAATTTTGACCAGCTTGGGACCGCGCTACCAACGTCATTACATCGACGCTTGATTCTATTACCGAATTCACGCAATTAATTAATACAGGAACATACACATGAAAATAGTCATCTTGGGAGCAGGCGTCATCGGTACCTCCACCGCGTATTACCTCGCCAAAGCTGGACATGAAGTGACTGTGCTTGAGCGCCAAAGCGGTGCAGCATTAGAAACCAGTTTTGCGAATGCGGGTGAAGTCTCACCTGGTTACTCGGCACCGTGGGCAGGTCCTGGTGTGCCGCTAAAAGCAATCAAGTGGCTGATGATGGAGCACAGCCCATTGGCAATTCGCCCTAGCACAGATCCAGCCATGTGGCGCTGGGTGTTTCAGATGCTGATGAATTGCACCACCAAGCGTTATGAAATCAATAAAGGCCGCATGTTGCGCATGGCGCAGTATAGCCGTGAAGTCTTGCAGCAATTGCGTGAAGATACAGGCATTTCGTATGACGAGCGCACTCAAGGTACTTTGCAACTATTCCGCAATCAACAGCAACTCGATGGTTCGCAAGCCGATATCGACATTCTCAAACGCTATGGCGTGCCTTATGAATCACTGAGTGGTGACGAATGTTTGCGCGTCGAACCGGCATTGAAAAATGTGCGGGAAAAATTCGTCGGCGCTTTGCGTTTACCTGGTGACGAGACTGGTGATTGTTTTAAATTTACGCAAAATTTGGCGCAATTGGCTGAAGGTCTGGGCGTGAAATTTGAATATGGTGTGAGCATAGAACGTGTGATCGCGGAAGGTGATCATGTGAAGAGCGTGCAAACTTCTAAAGGACATTTCACAGCAGATAAATTTGTATTGGCGCTCGGTAGTTATTCCCCGATTATGTTGCGTGAACTTGGCATCAAAATTCCTGTGTATCCGATCAAAGGTTATTCGATCACCGTGCCGATTACTGACGCAACAGGTGCCCCGGAATCGACCGTGATGGATGAGACTTATAAGGTCGCGATTACGCGTTTGGGTGACCGTATCCGGGTTGGCGGTACGGCAGAAATTACAGGTTACGATTTGCGCCTGCGCGAGTCGCGCCGTAAGACTTTGGTGCATTCTGTGACCGATTTATTCCCGCATGGCGGCGATGTTAGTAAGGCTGAGTTCTGGACGGGTTTACGTCCTATGACACCGGATGGCACACCGATTATAGGCCCTACGCCGTATCGTAATTTGTTCTTGAACACGGGTCATGGAACCTTGGGTTGGACCATGTCTTGCGGTTCTGGTCAATTCCTCGCGGATTTGATTTCCGGCAAAAAGCCAGCAATTTCGACTGAAGGTTTGTACATGGATCGTTATGGCAGTGTGAATCGTCCGATTGCGATTTGACAAATGTAATTAAAAAAAACAATTCAAAACCTCTCAACACAGAGACACAGAGGATTCGAGGAAAACCGAAGAGAATTAAGGTTTTTCTGTGCATCTCTTTCACTCTGTGTCTCTGTGTTGAGAGGTTTGATTTTCGAATGAGCTTCTTAGTAAGAAAGTTTAACAATGCGCGTCAATATTCCCTTTGAAGATCGAGTCGGTATCGCTCACGAGATTCTCGCGGTATTGGCACGTCAGGGTTTGAACGTGCAAGCGGTCGAGGTCGATCCACCCAACATCTACATTGACATCCCCGAATTAAAACAAAGCATGCTCGCTAGCTTGCAGGCTGATTGTGATCAGGTTGCAGGCGTTGGTACTATCGAGGTCGTCGATATCTTGCCCGGCATGCGGCGCAGCTTAAACCTCGATACGATCATGGCAGTGATGGAAGATCCAGTGCTGGCGATTGATGCACTAGGACGTATCGTGATTGCCAACGCGGCAGCGGCGGAAGTGGCGCGCTGCAGTGAAAAAGAGCTATGCCAAAAATCCTTATACCAAGTGCTACAAGACAGCACTATTCAACACGAATTGATCGCCAATGAATTTTGTGCCCCTACGCGCGAAGTGCTGTTGAACGGCGAACCTTTCTTGATGGATGTGACGCCCGTATTTGAACCTTTATCGGCAGGTACCGCCAGCGATGGCATGGCGGTTGGTGCGCTACTAACTTTGACCGCACCGAAACGCATAGGCGAGCGTTTGCATGCGATCTCGCGCGCCGAAATTGGCGGCTTTGAAGCCATCATCGGCGACTCCGAACAAATTCGGGTTTTGAAAAAACGCGCAGCGCGGGTGGCGGTGGTCGATGCGCCTTTGTTAATCACAGGTGAAACTGGCACCGGTAAAGAATTACTGGCACAAGCCTGTCACGGCGTTAGCGCGCGCAGCAATGCACCATTTCTGGAATTGAATTGCGCCGCTTTGCCTGAGAGCCTGGCTGAGAGTGAATTGTTCGGTTATATGGCGGGCGCATTTACTGGTGCGAATCGTGGTGGTAAGCCTGGCTTATTTGAAATGGCGGATGGCGGCACGGTATTCTTAGATGAAGTCGGCGAAATGTCTTTGTACCTGCAAGCCAAATTACTGCGCTTTTTGAATGATGGAAAGTTCCGCCGCATCGGTGGTGACAAAGAAATTCAGGTTGATGTGCGCATCATCAGCGCTACCCATAGAAATCTGCGAAAGATGGTGCAGGAAGGTAGCTTCCGCGAAGATTTATTCTATCGACTAAATGTCTTGCATTTGGAGATGCCGCCTCTACGCGAGCGATCGGATGATATTTTGCTACTGGCTCGCCATTTCATCGAACGTGCTTGTACGCAAGCGCAAAAGCCAGTTTCCAGACTGAATCAAGCAGCAACGGCGGCAATGTTAAATAATCGCTGGCCGGGGAATGTGCGGCAATTGCAGAATGTCGTCTTTAGAGCGATTACGATGTCAGACCAGCGTGTGCTCGATGCAGCCGATCTGGATTGGGCCGAAGATTCTATGCAAGGGGAAGCGGTGGTATTTGAGGAGGCAGAGACTTGGGAAGCCTCGGTCAATCGGTTTGAAACAGCCTTGTTGACCAAGCTGTACCAGGAATTTCCGTCGAGTCGTAAGCTAGCGGCGCGCCTCGATACTTCTCACTCCATGATTGCCGCTAAATTGCGCAAGCATGGAATTCCTAAGAAATAGCTTAATCGTTGGCAGATCCTAAATCCGCATTATCAGGATCTTCCGGCAAATTGACTGCAGGAATTGTGTATTTTTCTTCAGCCCAAGCACCCAGATCAATCTGTTTGCAGCGCTCAGAGCAAAACGGACGAAAAGCATTTTCAGGAGACCATACGACTTTAGCCGCACAAGTGGGGCAGGAGACAACAGTTGCCATAATTAGGTAGATTAAAAGTTACAGAGCGTCAGATCGAAAGGCACGTCACCTTCGAATGGTTTCGGTTTCATATCGCCATCTTGCGACATGATGCGTATCCAGAGCATGTATTTATTTGCTGAGATTTCCGGGATGGCCCCTAATTCCTGCGGCAAGCTTACACGTAGTAATTGATATACCTTGCCTTGCAGCATTTGCTGATAACTGCCGCTTTGAGCAATTACCTTGGTTGTGCCACCGGACTCGCGCAACAGCCTTAAAACCACGCTAATGGCATCAAATAAGGGAGCAATAGGCGCAAACCAGGTTGAAATATCCGCAAATCGTTTTTCGGCCGGTAGCTTTTTCCAGGCGTGATAGCTTGGTAAATCGAATTCGCAAGCGCCACCTGGAATAATGGTGCGACCTCGTATGCTCATCAACCATTCGTTATCGCGGATATTTTGCCCAGTTTTACCTGTACATGCCATTAGGTTGACGCTGGCACGCTCGACATCATTAATGACCTGGTCGAGCATGTCGGCTTGAACATTGGGATTCGACTTGAAACCGATCAGGGTATTTTTTTGTCTATCAAGTTCTTGCAATAAATCAGATTTTAAGTCGGCGCGGCCTGCTACTTCGAGCATCTCAAAAATGGTGGCGATCGCAACGTGATGTTGTAGTGGATCAGACTGATGTAAGAAAAAAGAAAATTTCTCGTACAGGTCTTCTAACCGCAATAAAGTTCGTATGCGCTCGTTAAAAGGGTACTCATAAACGATCAAAATAAATTCCCTGTAAATTTGGTGCTGATTAGCTGCTATTTGTGCTTGAACTAAGTTGAAAGCAAGCGATAAATGCGCTCTAAATAATCCTCACGTGATTCTGAACCAAGCGGAGAAAAATTACAAACATTGCGTGCGTATGATTAGCCTGAAATCGCGAAATTCAGATATTTTTTATGAAGTATTTCTACTTCGCTGCGTACATGCGACAAATCTGCCATGGAATTAATAATATCGTCCGCCTGTGCTAAACGCTCGTCACGACTTACCTGCGTCGCCAAAATGCGCAAAACCTGAGCACGTTCAAATTTATTACGTTGCATCACTCGCGCAATTTGTGTCTCCTGATCGCAGTCAATTATCAGGATACGTTGCACTCTGGCTCGCCAGTCACCTGATTCAATTAATAGCGGAACCACAAAGATGGGATAAGTGCCGTCCGCTTTCTTTGCTTCAATTTCACATTGCTGACGTATTAGAGGATGCAGAATATTTTCAAGCTGTCTTTTTGCGTGCGCATCGGAAAATACCAATTCACGCATTTTTGCTCTGTCCATGGCACCGCTAGCATCAATAAATTGGGCACCAAAATATTCAGCAATAACAGGAATTGCAGCACCGCCAGTTTGACTTAATTGGTGGGCAATGATATCGGTATCAATAATACTGGCACCAAGCTCAGCAAACATATTTGCGACGGTTGTCTTACCACTGCCTATGCCCCCGCTTAAGCCTACACTGAACTTGCGATCCTGCATTTTAATTGATCATGCCTAAATATTGATGGGTTAGGATTTTCCCCCAGACCAAGGCAATTAAACCAGCAATCGCCAGGTAAGGACCAAATGGTATGGGCTTGCCTTTGCCTAATTTGCCCAGAACTATCATAGATATACCGATGATTGCGCCGACAGCCGATGACAGCAACACGATCAAGGGCAACATACTCCAGCCCATCCATGCCCCCAATGCCGCGAGTAGTTTAAAGTCGCCGTAACCCATACCTTCTTTGCCGGTAGCTAACTTAAATAGCCAATAAATTGACCACAGCGACAGGTAACCAGCGGCGGCGCCTATGACCGCACTTTCGAGCGAGGTAAATGTGCTGAAAATATTGATTAATAAGCCTCCCCACAGCAAAGGCAAGGTGAGATCATCGGGAAGTAACTGGGTGTCGGCATCAATAAACGTCATCGTTACCAGAAACCACACAAAAACCATGGCCGCCAAGCCAGGCAGGCCACTGCCAAAATGCCAGATCATGAATGCGGATAGCAGACCTGTGAGCGCTTCGATGATGGGGTAGCGTATGGAAATTGGCGTTTTGCATGAAGTGCATTTTCCACCGATGATCAGGTAACTGAGCACAGGAATATTTTCAAATGCAGTGATCTGATGGCCGCAATTCGGACAGGCTGAGCGTGGCAGTATTAAGTTATAGCGCTCTGGATGGGGCAATTCTTTACCCGACTCATGGGCAACATAATTATCCGATTCCCTTTGCATCATTTTCGGGAGGCGGTAAATGACGACATTCAAAAAGCTACCTATTAGCATTCCCAGAACGCCAAGAATAAGCGTACTTAACAGCGTACCTGGTTCAGTAAAAAAGATTAAATCTAGCATTACACCACCGAGCCAAGCTTGAAAATTGGTAAATACATGGCGACGACCAAGCCACCAATAATGACGCCGAGAATGACCATGATCAATGGTTCCATCAAACTAGACAGAGAAGCCACCGCTTCATCGACTTCGTCTTCATAAAAATCAGCGACTTTCCCTAGCATCGCATCAAGCGCACCCGATTCCTCGCCAATTGCGACCATCTGTGTAACCATACTTGGGAAGGCGTTAGAGTTTTGCATAGCAACCGTAAGGCTGGTACCAGTCGTTACTTCGGTCTGAATCTTAATCGTTGCATCGAGATAAACCGCATTGCCGGCTGCACCGCCTACTGAGTCCAATGCCTCCACCAGGGGGACGCCAGCAGCGAACATCGTTGCTAATGTACGTGTCCAGCGTGCAATCGTTGCCTTTCTAATTACATCGCCAAAGATAGGTGCCTGTAGTAAGACCCTATCCATGAATCTTTGCATTTCTAAAGAGCGTTGCCAAGTTTGGAAAAAGAAATAAATAACAGCGCCCATTCCGCCAAAAATCAAATACCAATTCTTAACAAAATAATCAGAAATTGCCATTACCATCAAAGTTGGTGCAGGCAGGTCAGCACCGAAACTCTCAAATACACCTTTAAAGGCTGGAACCACCCAAATCATAATGACTGCGGTAACAATAAATGCAATCGATAAGATGGCAATAGGATAGGTGAGTGCTGACTTAATTTTGGCTTTAATCGCCAGCGTTTTTTCTTTGTAGATCGCTAGACGGGTCAATAGATCTTCTAAAATACCGGCCTGCTCACCCGCACCAACCAGGTTGCAAAAAAGCGGGTCAAAATAGAGCGGATATTTCCTAAACGCCTGATTTAAGCTGGTACCGGTTTCGATGTCGGCACGGATGTCTAATAATAATTTAGACACCGAGGGATTTGCATGTCCTTTACCTACGATGTCAAACGACTGTAGTAGCGGTACACCTGCTTTCATCATCGTGGCTAATTGTCTGGTAAATAAGGTGATGTCTTTGTCGGTGATTTTTTTGCCAGAGCTGTAGCTTTTCTTCTTGATTTTAACGACGACAATACCTTGCCGGCGTATCGTCGCTGCAACGATGGTTTCGCCGCCGGCACGCATTTCTCCAGTTACTTTTTTGCCTTGTCGGTCTTTGCCCTCCCAGGCATATAAAAACTCTTTGACTTGCGCCGATTTGGCTGGTTTGCTCTTTGACGTCGTCGCCATACTTTTTCCTATATCTTATTCGTTGGTGCAGCCGAGAACTTCCTCTAAGCTGGTGAGCCCTTGACGTACTTTTTGCAAGCCAGAACGTCGTAAGCCCTTGACGCCATCGGCTTCAGATTGTTTGCGAATTTCCAGGGAAGTGCCATTATTTAAAATAATTCTTTCAATTGCTTCAGTAATTGGCATGATTTGATAAATACCGACACGACCTTTGTAGCCGGAGCCGCTGCAACGTTCGCATCCTACTGGACCATAGGGTTTCCATGTCCCATCGAGCTCTTCATCAAGAAAGCCCGCTGCTAAAAGAACTTCGTCCAGTATTTCTACTGGTTTTTTGCAGGTGCAGAGACGACGAGTCAAACGTTGAGCGGTAATTAAGATGACCGAAGAGGCAATATTAAACGGCGCCACTCCCATATTCATCAGACGGGTTAAGGTTGACGGTGCATCATTGGTATGCAAGGTCGAAAACACCATATGACCAGTTTGTGCCGCTTTAATTGCAATATCGGCTGTTTCTAAATCACGGATCTCACCCACCATGATGATGTCAGGATCTTGACGCAAGAAGGACTTAAGGGCGACTGGAAAACTTAATCCCGCCCTGTCATTGATATTGACTTGATTGACGCCAGGTAAGTTAATCTCAGCCGGATCTTCAGCCGTGGAAATATTAATTCCGGGCTTATTAATGACGTTCAGGCAGGTGTACAGCGACACCGTTTTTCCTGAGCCTGTTGGACCTGTGACCAAGACCATGCCGTAGGGTCGTTGAATGGCGTCCATCAAAATTTCTTTTTGATCCGGATCGTAACCCAGCGCGTCAATACCCATTTGCGCTTGCGATCCATCCAAAATACGCATAACGATTTTTTCGCCAAACAGCGTAGGTAATGTGCTGACCCGGAAATCAATGGCCTTGTTCGCCGACAGCACCAACTTCATACGTCCGTCTTGCGGGACGCGTTTCTCAGATATATCGAGTTTTGAAATAACTTTGATACGCGACACCAATTTATCTTTGATCGCTAAGGGAGGCTGCGCAATTTCACGTAACTCGCCATCGATACGAAAGCGTATCCGGTAAAATTTTTCGTAAGGCTCAAAATGCAAGTCGGACGCGCCCAGATTGATCGCATCTACCAACATTTTTTGTAAGAATTTAACAATCGGTGCATCATCGATTTCTGCCGCTTGTGCATCGGCGACACCAGCGTTTAAGTCTTCTTCTTTGAATTCAAGATCAAAATCATCACCCGCCAAATCGGTAATCGTTTGATCGGAAGATTGCGTTAGTTTCTCTATGATTTTAGTCAGGACATCATGTTGCACGATTACGATGTCTACGCTTAGTCCAGTTTGGAATTTTATTTGATCGATTGCGACTGTATTGGTCGGATCAGAGATTGCGATCGATACTTTATTGGCTTTTTTTGAGAGAGCAATCACCTTTTGTGATTGCATCATTTTGGCATCGATCACTTTGCTTGGCAGCATCGACTCATCAAATAGAGTCAAATCGATTTGCGGGTAGCCAAAAGTTTCTGAACAAAAAGTCGCTAAATCTCGTGCGTTGATGGTGCCACTTTGGATTAAGGCGTCAAGAAAAGGGCTTTTATCGATCTGTGTTTTTTTTTGTATCGCGTCAATTTGAGCGGGTGACACCAAATTTGCCTGTGCTAAAGCACGCGCTAAGCCCGAAGTGGGAAGACTGGGTGCCGAATTTGGTGGGACAGCTGACATAGTTTTCTATCGGAAATGAGTTGGACCATAGGATGCTTTGTGATAATGCAACTAAGTGAGACTTTTGTAAACAGGCATCTTACTTCTGAGACACAAAGCGTGGTTTTGAAAACGCTTGATTTAGCGTCGTCTTGAAGGTGGGGGGCTCATACTATCAACGCATGGGCTGGGCTGAAGCCCATGCTGGAGAGGAATTGACAGCGAAAGGCCGGCTAATCAGTGATTTCGGTTGACAGCCAGGAACGCTAAGTCCATCAAGGCTTGTTTATAGGCAGAGTTTGGTAGATCGCTGATGGCTTGCGCTGCATTAGCAGCAGCTTTGTCAGCTTTACCCTTGGTATAGTCTAGCGCTCCTGATTGTGTGATGGCACTTAAGATCGCATCAAATTTTGATTCGTCACCTTCTTCAATACATGTTTTCACTAAGTCTCGTTCCGTCTCACTGCCGTTTTTCATCAAATAGATCAGAGGTAAAGTCGGTTTGCCTTCGCGCAGGTCATCACCGACATTTTTGCCTATTTCTTCAGCAACGCCAGAGTAGTCCAGTACATCATCGATTAATTGGAATGCCGTTCCCAAAGAGCGTCCATATTCACCAGCGGCGGCTATTTGCGCTGGGGTTGCACCGCTAATCAGGGCCCCGATTTCCGCTGCAGCTTCGAACAATTTTGCTGTTTTGCAGCGTATCACTTCTAAATAGCGCTCTTCTGTCACATCAGGGTCGTGCATATTCAATAGCTGCAAAACTTCACCTTCTGCAATCACATTGGTAGCATCAGCCAAGATTTGCATAATCTGCATGCTATTAATGGATACCATCATCTGAAAAGCACGTGAATACAAGAAGTCACCGACTAGCACCGAGGCGGCATTGCCAAATAAGGCATTGGCAGTCTGACGTCCACGACGCATGGAAGATTCATCGACAACATCATCATGCAATAAGGTCGCCGTGTGTATGAATTCGACGATCGCCGCCAGATCGTAATGATGCTGACCTTGATAGCCATAAGCATTTGCCATCAGTAAAACTAAGACTGGACGAATGCGCTTGCCGCCAGCATTAATGATGTACTCGGAGATCTGGCTCACGAGCGCCACATCAGAATGCAGTTGTTGGCGTATAACCAGATTGACGGCATCCATTTCTGGTGCGATTAATTGATTGATGGTGTTTTGGTTAGGCGTGGCAGACAAGGGCGTATCCTGCAAAAGCAAAGTTGAAATGTGGCGTGATTATACGATGCCAACAGAATACTGCACAAAAAGTGCGGTGTTCGCTCTTGCTTTTATTGGATTTTTGAAGTGTCGTTAGTATCCTTGTATCAGCGACGAACTAAGTAATCTCCCTTTGATGTATACAGCAAAACACTGATTGTTTCCTTTTGGAATTAGACCAAAATCTGATTTTTGTTATTTGATTCTTTTGGGAGGGCGAAAAATTTATGCGTTTGTATCAGTGTTTTCTTTGTGTTTTTTTAATTGTTTTTGCGAGTGCGTCGAGCTATGCTCAGCCTGCCAGAATTCAGGTTGTCGGGTGGATTCCTGCATATGGACTGGAAAAGTCTATGCAGGCTTTGCAGGAGAATCCCCACATACCAGCCGGACTCACGAGAGTGGGGTTGCAGTTTTGGAATCCCTCTGCTGATGGTAAAAGTCTGGTGTTTGCGCCTGTAGATAAGAATGGGCATCTGTTACAAGACAAGGATGTCAAACATGTGATCGCTTGGCTTAAAGCACGCAGGATAAAAGTATTATTAACTGTGTATAACAATTCTCAAGTCAGCAATAAATGGGATTGGCAATTAGCCAGGCGTGCCTTTAGAGATCACCCGCAAGCCTTCATTGCTTCTTTAATAGCCACGATGCAGGAGTATGGTTTAGACGGAATCGATCTTGATCTGGAAGGTGAAGGGGATTTAGATGTGGATAGAGCAGCTTATGCGCAGTTTGTAAAAAACTTAAGCCAGCAGCTAAAGCCGCAGAAAAAATTACTCACCATCGATAGTTTTCACAGCCCTTGCGCCAATGCACCAAATATGAGTTGGTGGCGTGATTGGCAGGGACAAGTCGATGCCATTCATAGCATGGGTTATCAAGATCTGTATGAAGGAAGTACCGCTAGTTTTACGCCAGACAATAAGCCAGCTTGTGAAGGCGGAGCGGCTATTTTTAAATACAGCTGGCAAATGGCTTACGGCAAAAAAGCAGGCTATCGTGTCGACCAAATTGTAATGGGTGTACCAACTTGGTTGGCCAATTGGGGTGACGGTGGTTTGGGTTCTAGTATTTCAGCACATTTGCAAGAAGCTAGAAAGCTGGGTTTGGGAATTGCATTGTGGGATCTGCAATTGGCTGCGCCACAATGGCGCAGCACCCAGACTTGGACGGAGATCCGGCAATTACGCGGCAATCGTGATAATGCGAGTGAAGTGAAGGCTAAAACCAAGGCCGAATTGAAAGCGACTTTACCATAAGTCAACAGGCGCTAGTGGGTTGATTTTTAAGTAAGAATTCTGAACGATCCTGCTGAAAATTTATGCAAAAGTCTTTGACCGACCCCGCTAAGTTATGTATAATCCGCAGTTCCCTTGAATTTTTGTTGGCGATGTCGGTAAGAGCTCTTGGGAATCCCTATTATTTATTTGATGAGGTTTCACATGTACGCGGTCATAAAAACCGGTGGCAAACAATATAAAGTTGTCGCTGGTGAAAAACTTAAAGTAGAACAGATACCTGCAGACATTGGCTCCGAATTCACTATCGATCAAGTACTCGCTATGGGTGCTGGAGAAACCATTAAATTTGGTACTCCATTGGTCGCAGGTGCAACGGTGCTGGTTAAGGTAATCGACCAAGGTCGTCACGACAAAGTTCGCATTTTCAAAATGCGTCGTCGTAAGCATTACCAAAAGCGCCAGGGTCATCGCCAAAACTACACTGAACTGCAAATCGTTTCTATCAACGGTTAATTCCGTTAAGAACGACGTAGAGCATATTCACTAGAATTCAAGGAGCTATTAAATGGCACATAAAAAAGGCGGCGGCACCACGCGCAACGGCCGTGACTCAGAGTCAAAACGCTTAGGCGTTAAAGTTTACGGCGGCCAAGCTATCAATGCTGGCGGTATCATCGTACGTCAACGCGGTACTAAAGTACACGCAGGCGAAGGCGTTGGTATGGGTAAAGATCACACTTTGTACGCTCTGGTAACAGGCAAAGTACAATTTGCAATCAAAGGCGCGTTGAAGCGTCAAACAGTGATGGTTGTTGCTTAATTCATTAAGCGTACAATTTGCTGAACAAAAAGGCTCTGCCATAGGTAGAGCCTTTTTAGTTTTCAGAGGATTTATAAGCAAGTGTCATAACTAAGTGTTGGAAATCAGTGCTGGAAATAAGAATTCATCGCCTTAGTTAATTCCTTGTGAAAAACGATGATCGTAGCGATCATCAAAGCTAATTGCCTTAGCCAATTAGCCGACTTTGTCTTAGAACATTGTCTATTGCTGCCAGTGAAATAAAACAGCACAATAGCCCGTTCAGACTCTCAATTCGTAATCGCCCAGTGTTCAGTTTTTAAGCGCGTCTAAATCAAACCAGATGCCACCAAAAAGAAAGACTGGGAATCAAGGCTGAAAAGCCCTTTCGTTTAGGCGGCAAACATGAAATTTATTGACGAAGCAAGAATCGAAGTCATCGCAGGTGACGGCGGCAACGGTGTCGCATCCTTCTGTCGTGAGAAATTCCGTCCATTTGGTGGTCCTGATGGTGGTGATGGTGGCAAAGGTGGCAGTATTTACGCCGTCGGTGACCGTAACATCAATACCTTAGTCGATTTCCGTTACTCCAAATTACACAAAGCCAAAGATGGTGAAAACGGTCGTGGCGCAGATTGCTACGGCAAAGGTGCGGACGATATCCGTTTGCGTATGCCAGTTGGCACTTTGATTATGGACAGAGATACCGATGAAGTCATCGCTGATATCACTGAGCATGGTCAAGAAGTTTTATTAGCGCGAGGCGGTGAAGGTGGTTGGGGTAATATCCATTTCAAATCATCGACCAATCGCGCGCCACGCCAACGCAGTGACGGTAAAGAAGGCGAACGCCGTGAACTCAAACTTGAATTAAAAGTGTTGGCTGACGTTGGTTTGTTGGGTTTGCCGAATGCGGGTAAATCAACTTTCATCACGGCTGTTTCCAATGCGCGCCCGAAAATTGCTGATTACCCTTTCACGACTTTGCATCCAAATTTAGGTATGGTTCGGGTTAGTCACGAAAAGAGTTTCGTGATCGCTGACATTCCAGGTTTGATCGAAGGTGCAGCAGACGGTATCGGTCTCGGCGTACAATTTTTGAAACATTTACAGCGCACCGGATTGCTTTTGCACATCGTTGACTTAGCACCGTTTGATGATGATGTCGATCCAGTCAAAGATGCGAAAGCGTTGATCAAAGAATTAGCTAAGTACGATGAATCGCTGGCAGAAAAACCACGCTGGCTAGTCTTGAATAAGCTCGACGTTTTAAATGCAGAAGATCGTAAAAAACGCGTCAAAGATTTCGTCAAACGTTTCGGCTGGAAAGGTCCGGTATTCGAAATCTCCGCTCTGAATCACGAAGGTTGCCAAGCTTTGGTGAATGATATCTATGCGCATTTAGCCGAAAAACGCCAAGCGGAACAACGTTCACAAGAAACCCAGATGAAAGAAGAAGCTCAAGGGATTTTGTCGATTGATCCGGATGACCCACGTTTTAAAGTGATTGATTAATTTCGTCTTGATCGAATCGATTTTGATGTAAAAAGAGCCGACTTGATCGGCTCTTTTTACGTTTACTTCTCATTTTTAAAGTCTTAAATCGGAATAAAATTCCGAAAATTGAAACAAATTCAGAATAATGTATAATTTGCGTCATTCAATTCCGAATGAAAACGAAATATCTTATTCCTCATGCAATCCCTCATCCAAAGCGCCAAACGTCTCATTATCAAGGTCGGTTCTTCACTCGTCACCAATGAAGGTCGTGGTCTCGACCGTGTTGCTATTGCCAATTGGGCGCAGCAAATTGCGGCTTTAAGAGCAATGGGAAAGGAGGTCGTGTTGGTTAGTTCTGGTGCGATTGCCGAAGGTCGGCAGCGTTTGGGCTTTGAGACGCGACCGACGGGCGTGCACGAATTACAGGCTTGTGCGGCGGTCGGTCAGATGGGTTTGGCGCAGATTTACGAGACGAGTTTTCGCGCGCACGGATTGGGGACGGCGCAGATTTTATTGACGCATGCTGATCTGGCGGATCGTGAACGTTATTTGAATGCACGCTCCACTTTGTTGACCTTGCTTGGTTTTGGCATTGTGCCCGTGATCAACGAGAACGATACCGTAGTGACCGACGAAATCAAGTTTGGCGACAATGACACTCTCGGTGCTTTGGTAGCGAATTTGGTGGAGGCCGATGCCCTGATTATCTTGACCGACCAACGAGGCTTATACACCGCCGATCCACGCAAGTATCCTGATGCGCAATTTGTTCACGAGGCACGGGCTGGCGATGTTGCGTTGGAGGCGATGGCCGGTGGTGCTGGCTCTAGTCTGGGTAGCGGCGGCATGTTGACCAAAATTCTTGCGGCAAAACGTGCGGCGCGTTCTGGTGCGCATACGGTGATTGCCTGGGGCCGTGAAGAAAATGTGTTAGTGCGTTTGGCGAACGGTGAGGCAATAGGCACGCAATTAAGTTCTGATATGGCACCACTAGCAGCGCGTAAGCAATGGATGATGGATCATTTACAGACTTCGGGGCAAGTCATATTGGATGCTGGTGCTGTGAATAAATTGCGCGATGAAGGTAAATCATTGTTAGCAATTGGCGTGTCTGATGTACGAGGTGAATTTGGTCGCGGTGCAGTAGTGAGTTGCGTGGATGATAGCGGACGAACTATCGCGAAGGGTTTGAGCAATTACAGTAGCGGCGATGCGCGTCGTATTATGCGCAAGGCCTCATCGGAAATCGAAAGTATTTTAGGATTTGTAGAAGAGCCAGAATTGATCCATAGAGATAATTTGGTGTTGGTCGCCTAAATTGCTCTGGATGTGTTCGGACTTTCCACGATCTTATACATTAATATTTTCGACGGTAGATTGCATAAATTTACGTTTCGTCCAACGCGGTGCCCAATTGATTTTGGAGTAGCCGGCGCCTTTCCAGGCTTCGAGGGCTTTGTGACCCGAATCGTAGCTCGGGGAATAGTGGCCACTATCTTCGGTGACATCGAGTTGGGCATTGGCTTTGAGCACAGGGGTGTTTTCGTAGCGTGAAATCAGCTCACTGACCAAGATGTCAGGTGCAAATCCCAGGTTGCCCAAGGCGACCTCTGCCTCGCGTACATATCCACCGAACATTTCGACTTGACCTCGGTCGCGCAGGCCGACCATATTGCCTTGATATTCATCGCGCGATTTCGCATGTGAAATCGCTTCTGCCAATCGATTCTTAGTCGGATCATTCAGATCAACTGTGCCTGCCGCGTACACATCCTTGTTTTTGGCAACGATGGCATGTTTGATGGCATCGTGATTCCCGGATACGCGCAATTGATTGCCAGTGTCGTAGGTGTACATTACTTTGCCCTCGCAAAGCATGCTGTGGATGATGGCATCGGTTCCTGAATTGTAGCTAAAGATTTGTCCGCTTTGATAAGCGCTGGCACCGTCGGGTCTGTGTTGTAGCCAATTTCTATAAGTGGATAGTTCACTCTCGTAGTTGGATTTTTGGTGATTGGAAAAGCTGCTATAGCCGCTTGCATAACCATACGTGGCACCGATCGCACCACCGACAGCTGCACCGATCCAGCCAGCGCGGGCGCCTATGGTTGCACCTACAGCACCCATAACGAGCGCTTGGTTGCCGCGAGATTCTTCGCCTTCGCGTTGGATTACTTCCCTTTGTAAGGTGTTTGTTTGCTTCGAATTCATCAGAGCCGAGTGGGCTTTTAATTGTCGCGACTGTGAACTGTCATCCATCAATGCTTGCCGGCTTTGCTGGACATTGTTGGCATTGTTTGGTTTGCTGTTAGCTTGTTGCTTAACTTGGCGTTGATGCATCGCCGTGTTATTTGCTGCTTCAGCCCGGTCCTTGTTTGCAGTGGCATACCCTAGCATTGCTGACTACCTTTCATTGATCGAAATTTTACAAACGCATACTCAGAATTCATGCGCCCAGGATCACGTGTCCTTGGCTGGAATTTTCTTTAGGTCCGAGATAAATCATCAATTCTCGCCTGTACTGAGGGTAATTTATCTTGCGGCGCCAAAATATCGGAGGCGGTGCCGAGATCGACCAGTATGGTTTTTCCCGCATTTTTCTCTTTAGTAGCGCCACCACCTGCGGCCGCTAAATAACGAGTATTGATATAGCTGAAGTTAAGATCTGCAGGATTTTGCATGTAGGTGTTAACGTGAGTGGTGAAACGACGTATGCGATTCACTGAAGCTTCCGCCAACGACAAATCGACTTCTGTCAAATTGGGTGTCTTGTACCACGCTGTATTGTGATAAGTCATGTGCAGTCGTTTGGATGCATCATTACTACCAGAGCTAGACGAGGTGCGCTTGTTTCTTACCGCCGTCATAAACGCATCCGCAGCACCAGACCAGAGCAAGCGTCCGCGATGCATGACATTGCTACGTACCGCCATAGTGGCCGCGGTATCGGACGGATTGGTGGGGGTAGCCACAGCACCGCCCACGACGACGGGTGTAAATGGAACCGGGTGGGTGGAAGTGCCGTCTATGATCTTGGCAATTTCGGCATAGTGATCGGCATTGGTCAACTTGGCGGCGACACTGCGTTGGCGAAACGACGCACCTGAGCTACTGTAACCACCGTCGTCGAGAATTTCAGAGTGAGTCAGGTGCATGGTTTCATGGAAAAGGGTTGATACCGCGCCCGAACTTGGTGGAATTTGGTTAACGTCTTGCACCAGTAAAAATATTTTGCGATTGAAGTTAGCGTAACCGCCGATGCCAACCCGGGGCGCGACGCCAGCAGTATCGATGAAAATATTGTTAAATCCAGTCAGTTTGGCACGTGCCGCAGCGATCTTGCCAGATGCTGTCGCAGCCGCCGCGATTGAGGCACCGGAAGTGACATCACCGTCACCAAACACATTGAGCAAATCGGCGTTGCGTCCTTCGGCTGCCGTCATCTTGAGTATTGTGGCGGCTAGCAAAGCTTGGATATAGGCATCTTCCTGCGTCCCACCGGTGGGTTTTACATCGAAATTGGTGGAGTCAAATTGCTCAGCTGGGTATTTGGTACGCACTTCTCCGATTTTGAGAATCAAATCAGGAACCGATAGTGCGGCGATCAAGTTGGTGATTGCGCCACGGTCGCCTGGCAATAGCAAAGTATTGTCTATCCAGTCTGGTCCGTCCGGTGCTGTGCGACGGATATCGATCAGGGTCTCAACTAAGCTGCGTCGAGCACCGTCGATCACTTCGGGCGTGGCGGCTGCCAGTCCGGTGGGATCGGCGACTCGTCGTTGTATGGTGCCAGCGCCTGTCTGCTTCATTTGTGTAGTCGGTTTCACGCGCCCCTGTGCTTGTTGCACCACGTGCCAAGCTTCGTGCGGCAAGTGCTGTTCCTGGCCGGGGGCGACGTGAATATCAGTCCCTTGGGCGTAAGCATGGGCGTTGAGCTGTGCTGGTTGGTTTGAGTTGTAGTGGACTTTGACGTGGTCCATATTTAAGCCAGAGAGTGATTCTATTCCCGCTTGTAATTGAAACGGCAGCTTGCTCTTTTGTGGCGGCTCCGCAGGTCGTTGCAGAGCTTGTTCAGCTTGTTTCATCCGGCTTGCCATAGCTTTCATCTGTACTGCGCTCAGGCTCGTTGCCATCTGAGTTTGCCGCTCTTTCAATTGCAAACTCTGGCTACTTTGATTGGCTTGGTTGCTTTGTATTCTTTGAGCGATGGTCTCGGATCTCGCATCAAAGTCGCTAACGCACTGCGAGATGCTCTGGGGTGCAGGTGAGGCTAAAGACCTCACTTTCGATGCGGGCGTCGAGTTTATCCTGGAAGCGGCAGTCATCAATCAAGTCCAATCACATAGTTTGCTAGATTATGCTTCCATGGCCGCGCTAGCACCGACGAGTCAAGGATGGCACCGGGTTTTCTGTTTTAGTTTTGTCGCGTAATTCATTGCATTTTTTTTGACTAAGCAAAGATTGTGCAAGCTTGCAAGCGAGGCAGAGTCTTCATTCTTTGCTTACAAAGTATTAAAAATTTACTGCGAAAGTGGTAAGGCCTACCATAATTATGAGTACATTACATGTCAAATAATTTAGCCTTGCATGTAAATATGTTCTCTTACACGCAAAAAGGCAAGGTGCGATGAACCTGATATTTGGATTCTCCTCAGCGGTTCGCTGATTTCCTCATTTTGATAATGAATTGAAAGTACGAGCCTGATTATTGTGATCCAAGCAATGGATAATCCTCAAAGCCAATCGATCTAATCTAGCTGGAGCGGAAATATTCTGAACCCTAGATTTTTGTATGTTGAGCTCAGCAAGTTCATGTGCTTGATTTCACGCTGAGTGTTTATTTCTCAGAATGCCTTGTGTTGTGAGGTGTTTCCTTATTCTGCAAGCGCGCTTCTGAGCTCAGCGGCTTAAGTGCTTGTTAATAGGCAAAAAAAAGCCCGCAGTATTTGAATATTCTGCGGGCTTGTGTACTTTACTGCGTGATGGTTTATTTACTTGGCATCCGCACCAAGGTTGATTTGCCAAACAAACTTTCGATCAAATCCACAGCCAAAATCGCTGTCTGATTACGCAGATCCAATGCAGGATTCAGTTCAACCACGTCGAGTGATCCCAATAAGCCAGTATCCGCAATCATCTCCATGCATAACTGCGCTTCACGATAAGTGGGGCCACCAAGTACCGCAGTGCCTACGCCAGGTGCGATATCTGGATCGAGACAGTCGAGATCGAAACTGACGTGAAGGTGCGTATTTTCATCGATGCCTTCGAGCGCTTTTAACATCACGGCACGCATACCATGTTCGTCAATATACCGCATGTCAAACACGGGAATGCCCATGTCGTGGATGAATTGACGTTCGCCATCATCGACGCTGCGTATGCCGATTTGACGAATTTCATTGGGGAGCATCGCGGGTGTATAGCCACCGTAGGCGATCAACTGTTCTGGGCCGTGACCCATCAGGCAAGCGACTGGCATGCCGTGGATATTGCCGGTTGGGCTGATGGTCGATAAATTGCTGTCAGCATGCGCATCGAACCATAAAACGCGTAATTTTTTGCCGCTGTCTTTGCAATGTTTGGCGACCGCGCTGATAGAGCCAATCGCTAAGCAATGATCGCCGCCCAGCATCATGGGCATATGGCCGAGTTTGAGTGCATTGCTGACTTCATCGTAGACCGCTTGATTCCAATCTATCGCTTCGTTCAGATGGCGCAAGCCATTGACTGGCGCTTGCCAGGGATTGGCGGGTCCATGCAGATTGCCGTGGTCAATTACCGTTAATTCTCGCGCTTCTAGCGCCTGTGTCAAGCCTGCTACGCGTAATGCGTCAGGTCCCATGCCTGCACCTTTGACACTCGCACCAACATCGGTCGGTGCACCAATTAAGGAAATAGTTTTCATTGTCTCTTCTTTGCTTTCAAAAAAACGGTCGGGCTTTGAACATTATTGTTACGATCTTGCGACCGCGCATACGGGCGTAATGGTACTTGTTAATCACTGATTGCGATGGGTTTATGCGTCTTTTTTTAGGTATGGGTAACTTGAAACGTTTTACCCTCTTTGGACTTTATCAGGTGGTGAAATTATATGCGTACGTGCGATAATTTGATTTCGTAATTATTATGTATAATCGGATAAATAGAAATTTAATTTCACATTGTGATTGTTTTTGGAATTAAGTGTCTGTTTTGCGATTTTATGCGGAATTTATGGGAAGGTGGGGATATATGGATAATTATGATTTGAATATTTTGCGCCATTTGCAAGATGATGGGCGCATCAGTAATCTGCAATTGGCAGAGAAGATACATTTATCGCCACCGCAGACCTTGCGTAGGGTACGAGCCTTAGAGGAGGCTAATGTGATTCGCTCGTATACAGCACAAGTTGCACCGGAAGCTATAGGCTTGGGCGTGATGGCTTTTGTCAGTTTGTCCCTGGACCGAGAGCAATATCGTAATGCACGCGAGATTGAGCGGCACTTAAAAGCCTTTCCCGACATTATTGAGTGCCACACGATTTCAGGTGACTTTGACTATTTGTTGAAGGTGGTGGCAAATGATTTGAAGAGCTTGTCGCAGTTTTTGACGGATAAGTTGATGCAAGTGCCGGGTGTGGGAAATCTGCGCTCTATGATTTGTATGGAAGAGATTAAACCAGTCAGTAGTTTGCCTATACGTTAATGTAGTTTGTTTATGCTCGGGACTGTGTTTTGTAAATCGCTTATAAGATCTGCATTCGTCGATATTCCAGAATGCAAGAAAAACACAACGAAATGTAAATAATTCCTGCTCACGCCAGTTCTCTACGGGTAGAATGCCAAATTGATACGAAATCGCGACTGTATAGAAGCAATTGTTTTTGATTTCGTCAGATGTTCGGCTCGTTAATAGCTTGTTAAACGAATCACTAGCTGGCTCACTTAGCGGCTCAACTAGTGACACAAATAATGACTAGGTGCGGGCTTTTTAAAATCTCATCTTAAGGTGATACTTCATGTTAAAGAAAAATATTCTGGTTGCAGCCCTTGTTTTAGGTAGCGCATTTGTGAGCGCGCAGGCGTCTGCTCAGTCAAGCTATTTTGGCGGTTCTATTGGCCGTGCGAAATGGGATTTTAATTGTGCTGGTTCGACTAGCTGTCACACTGCCGCCGGCACTTGGAAGTTATTCGGTGGTCGCGATTTTTCACCTAATTTCGGTATCGAAGGCAGCTACGTGTATTTGAATGAAGTCGGTGCCAGTGACTCCACTTTGAAGGCAACTTTCAATGGCCGTGGTGCTGATTTAGCAGGTGTCGCGAAGACGACACCTATGAATAATTTCGTAGGTTTTGCGAAATTAGGTGTTGCGTTTATGAAGGGGGAAATTGTTGCCAGCGCGGCTGGTTTTACAGGCTCTGAAACACATTACTCTGGTCAGCCATTGATTGGTTTGGGCGTCATCTATCAAATCGATAAAAAAGTGGCAGTGCGCGCTGAAGTTGATAAACGTAAAGTAAAAATTGCAGGTTTTAGCGATTCAACTTTTGGCGTGACTAGCTTTACGATAGGCTTGCAATCGGAGTTCTAAGATCTTCATTTGCTGCTTATCTAGTTTCTTAGTTAAGCATTCAACGATGAAAAAACAGTCGCAATTTGCGGCTGTTTTTTTTACCCGATTGTTTGCCTCTAGTTTGCATTCTGTCTTCCTTGAATGCGCTACGTTTGTTTTCAGAAAGATGCCTTTCGTATCCTTAAACACATCGATTTGTTTGAATATGTGGTAGGACAAGGAATCTATGTGGATTGACCAAAATAGTATTTTTGGTGAACCAAAAAATGATTTTGGTAAGACCAATTGTTGTTTTTTGGGGATATTTTTAGATTTTTTTTGATAGTGTCTTCAACGGTTTTAATTTAATAAAAATTATTGCTTAAGGGAAATTTATTATAATTTTAAAAGAATTTAGGCGAACTTAGATTAATTTTTAAGGTGGTAACGATTTGTTGCACTATTTAAGATTGCCTAAAAATAATTATTTTTGCTTGGGTTTTTAAGAATTTGCTTATTTTGCTACATCGATAGTGCTCGCGTTGATAAGGAAATTAATTTTAGAATTGGTTCAAAGTTAGGTAGATAGAAATGTATCTGGGTTTTACTCGCGTTCGCGATATCGCTTGATCACCCTATCGTGGTAAGGCAACAGAGACGATTCCTGCACTAGCTTAATCATAATAATTCGAGACCAAAGGAATACGATCATGCGCAATACCAATTTGAAGCAAAAAATCGGTCGATTTGCCTTGACCAGCTCGGTGCTGGCGATGGCAATCAGCAGTGCCTACGCTCAGGAGGTTAAGAAGAGTGATGAGCAGTTAGTCGTCGTCACTGGCTTACGTGCCTCCTTAGAGAGTGCCTTAAACAAAAAACGTGACGACAATGGTATTGTCGACGTGATCAAATCGGAGGACATGGGCAAATTCCCCGATACTAACTTGGCCGAATCTTTGCAGCGTATTCCCGGTGTGGTGATTGATCGCGATGCAGGTGAAGGCCGTAGTATTACCGTGCGCGGCTTGGGGCAAGATTTTACCCGTGTTCGTATTAATGGCATCGAAGGCTTGGCGACGACAGGTGGTACCGATAGTTCGGGCGGCGCTAATCGTTCGCGTGGTTTTGACTTCAATGTCTTCCCCTCAGAATTATTTAATTCTTTGACCGTGCGCAAGAGCGCTTCCGCTGACGTGGATGAAGGTTCGCTTGGTGCGACCGTGGATTTACAAACTATGCGTCCGTTTGATCTGCGTGGCTTTAATGCGACTGTGATGGCAAAAGGCCGTTACAACGATTTATCACAAAAGACCGATCCCCGCCTTGGATTCTTAATTTCAAATACCTTTGCAGACAATACATTTGGTGCTTTGTTGTCGGGGGCATTTTCTAAACGCCGCGTTTATGAAGAAGGCTTTAGTACTGTGCGTTGGGATAATGGACCTTCATCAGGTGGCTGGTGTTCTCCGGTTGGCGTGACACCTGCCAATCCGGCTACCACCACGACTACCTGTGGACCGACCGCACAAGGCGTCGCACGTTTGCCAGGTACCGCAGAGAATATCGCTGCATACAATCTCGCTAGTTCGGCCAATAATTTTGCCCCCCGTTTGCCACGCTATGGTCGTTTGACACATGATCAGGATCGCCTCGGTTTAACCGCGTCTTTACAATACAAACCGCAACGCGGCACTACCTTGTCTTTGGATTTGCTGTATTCCAAATTGGATGCGACACGTCAAGAGGATTTCTTAGAAGCGATCTCTTTTAGTCGTAGCGCCAGTCAAGGTGGAAAGCCACAAACTAGCGTCCTGAAAACTGAGTATGCACCGAACGGCGCCTTGTTGTATGGCATGTATAACGGTGTTGATATTCGTGCTGAATCACGTTTCGACCAATTATCGACGACTTTCACACAACCTACTTTGACCCTGGATCATCAGTTCAGTGAAACTTTCCGCATGAATGCGCGCGTTGGCCGTGCTACGTCCAAGTTTGCCAATCCTATACAAACTACCACCACCTTAGATGCCCTGAACGTGAATGGCTATGCGCTAGATTTTCGTGCCAACGACCGCATGCCGACGATCACCTATCCGTTTGATGTGACATCGGCGACGGGGCCGATGACACTGGTTTCTGTGCCGCAAGTAGCAACGGGCACCCAGCCAAACACTGTGACCAATACCTCAACCAGTGAAATCCGGATTCGTCCGCAAGGTGCGAATAATCGTAACGATGTCGCTCATGTTGATTTTTCTTGGGATGCGATTGAAGACAAATTGACTTTACGCGCTGGTGCCGACTACAAAAAATACACGTTTGATTCTTATGAATCACGTCGCGTCAATCAAAATGACACGATTTTTGCGCCCAATGCAGGCACAAGTATCGCGAGTTTAACGACGCAATTAACTGGTTTTGGCCGCGGTCAAAATTTACCGGCAGGGACGCCAAGCTCTTGGTTAATCCCTGACCTGAATGCGATTGCCAAAGCTTACGACATATACTGCAATTGTTTGAAGAGCGGCCCAGCGGGCGGCCCAGGTGATTTCACTTTGTCTTCTATCACCAATGGTAATGCTCGCGGCAATAACCGTGCCGTGACAGAGAACGATAAGAGCGCATTCATCATGGGGGATTTCACGAACAATATTTTTGGTTTTCCAGTGCGCGGTAATTTTGGTGTGCGCTATGTACAGACTGAGCAAATTGCCACTGGCTATCAAGCAAATGCCGGCGGTACTGCAGTGACTGTGCGCAATTCCTATAATGATGTTTTGCCTTCAGTGAATATAGCATTGAATCTGTCGAAAGATTTCATTGCACGATTTGCTGCCGCTAAAGTGATGGCGCGTCCGCAGCTAGGTAACTTAAATCCAGGCGGCACAATCTCAACCACGGGTACGCTGTCTGTCACTAGTGGCAATCCTTTGTTAGAGCCATTCCGCGCTGATACTTTTGACTCTAACTTCGAGTGGTATTTTGGAAAAAATGCGTTCTTAGGTTTAGGATTATTCCAAAAGAACATTAATACCTATATCCAAAGTATACGTACCAACGTCGCCTTTAAAGACACGGGTTTGCCTATGTCTTTATTGCCAGCCAATTTCACCGGTGAAGAAGTGTTCCAAGTGACTGCGCCAATTAATACCAAAGGCGGCAAGTTGCGTGGCTTTGAAATAAATTATCAACAGCCCTTCACTTTCTTGCCAGCATGGGGCAGAAATTTCGGTACCTTGCTTAACTATACTTACGTCAATTCTAAAATTGAATATGTGGTCTCGCCAACCAGCGCGGTAACGATTACGGATGATTTGTTGAATTTATCACCGAAGTCCTGGAATGCCACGCTTTACTATGATGATGGCGCTTTTAGTGCACGTGTATCTGCGTCGAAACGCTCCGCCTTCCTGACTCGTGTGCCAGGTCAAAACAACAACGACGTAGAAGGTAAAAATGGTACGGTCAACGTTGATTTGTCCATGACTTATAAACTTAATGATAAATGGGAATTTAGTTTTGAAGGATCCAACCTGACTAATCAGGCGAATGATCAATTTATCAGCCGCGCCCGTGATAGCGTGGTCGTGAATAACGTAACTGGTCGTGAGTTTTTGTTAGGGGTACGTTACAAATTCTAAGCGTATGCGACGGTTTGAATGTACGTAACAATATGAAGTAAAAAGCGGCGCGGCTTAACGATAGATTTGTTAAGCCGCGCTATTTTTTACGTCAAAAATGACTAAGGAAATAGTGATGAGTGAATTGGGAAACAAGATGAAGAATTGGTATCGATGTCGTTTACTATTGACTTACCTTGGTATTGCGATGCTGTCATTTAGCGCGGGTGCAGCCGATTTTTTATCGCTACAAAAGCAATACGCTTATCCTGCCGATATGTCGTGGGTAGCAGCGATACAAGGTGGTCGTGGTGGACAGGTCTTGCGTGTCACTAATTTGCAAAAAGAGGGGCCAGGCTCTTTGCGCGCCGCGATTGAAACTAAGGGGCCACGCATCATCGTCTTTGAAGTGGGCGGGGTAATTGACCTTGAGCGCAGTGTCTTACAAGTAGCTGAACCTTACCTCACAATACTCGGACAAACCGCGCCCGCTCCTGGCATTACCCTGATCCGTGGTGGTATCAATATTCGCGCATCGCAAACGATCATTCAACATCTACGGGTGCGTACGGGTGTCGATGGTCAAACTAAGAACAGTGGTTGGGAAGTCGATGGAATAAATGTCTCGGCCGCACACCATGTCTTAGTTGATCATTGCAGCATTAGTTGGGCGATCGATGAAAATATGTCGGCATCGGGGCCGCGCTTTAAAGGTGACACGCCCGATGAATGGCGCAATGGTACCAGTCACCACGTGCTGTTTTCAAATAATATTGCCGCAGAAGGACTGGCCGAAGCGAGTCACAGTAAGGGGGAGCATTCCAAGGGCAGTCTGGTGCATGATAACGTGACGCAGATTGTTTTTTATCGCAATATCTGGGCGCACAATGTTGAGCGCAACCCTTTACTCAAAGGCGGTGTGCAAGCGAGCGTTGTGAATAATTTGATTTACAATCCACGCGCCAAGGCGATTCACTATAATTTGATGGCCTTAGAGTGGGGCGAGCATGCGTATCAGTTGGGTAAATTGAACGTGGTCGGCAATGTACTACGCGGTGGTTTATCGACGAAGAAGGGCTTGCCTCTGATGAGTCTAGGCGGTGATGGTGATCTTGCCTATTTTGAGAAAGATAATATCGCCGTCGATCAGTTTGGCGCGGCTTTGCCTATGCTGGGTCGCTATGGACAAACCCGTGCGCAATTGTTGCTGAAAGAGGCACCTATCGATTGGCCGGATGGCTTACAAGCGATGCCAGCTAGAGATGTAGAAACAGATTTATTGCGCTATGCCGGCGCTCGCCCTTGGGATAGAGATGCAGATGATATTCGGATTCTCTTTTATATCGCTGAAGGTCGTGGAACCATTATCAATGATGAGCGCGAAGTCAGTCGCTATCCAAACGTCAAGATGGTACAGGCAGCGTTTAATGAACAAGACTGGGATATGAGCAATGGAATACCGAGAGCAAGTTCGCGATGAATAGCGCAAATACCTACCTCGCGGTAGATGGCCTTTATGCATGAAATGAGTCTGATCGGTTGGATGATTTGTGCCATCGCTATTTTGATCACGGGTATTTCTAAATCAGCATTTGGCGGCGCATTGGGTGGCGTCGGTGTACCTTTGATTGCGATGTTTTTATCGCCGCGTTTAGTCGTCGCGGTTCTACTACCGATACTTTGTGTAATGGATGTCTTCGGCGTCAAAGCCTATTGGAAAAAATGGTCAGTCGTAGAGTTAAAAATCATCTTACCTGGCGGCATCGTCGGGATTATTTTGGGTGCGTTTGCGATGGGTGTGTTTTCTGATAAACATATCAAAGGCATGATAGGTGTGATCGCGGTGGCATTCATGTTGGATAGACTGTTTCAGCTGCGGCAGCGCCTGCATTGGCATCATCAACCTGGCAAAGTATTTGCACGCGTTTGCGCCACAGTGTCGGGTGTCACTAGCACCGTAGCACATGCGGGAGGTCCGCCCATTTTGGTGTATTTGATGGCGAAAGATTTGGCCAGGGAACAGTTCGTCGCCACCACTGCGGTATTTTTTACGGTGGTGAATGCAGGTAAGTTATTGCCTTACATCGCACTAGGATTCTTCACCGTAGATAGTTTGCAAATCGCCGCTAGCCTGGCGATTTTTGCACCACTGGGTGTGTGGATGGGTTTGCATGTCTTGCGTGTGATTCCCGAACGCTATTTCTATTCTTTGGCGACAGCTTTGTTGGGGATTTCTGGTATGAAGTTAATCTACGATGCGCTATGAATTGCGGTAGATCGGTTTTACTGCGTACTCAATCTCAGTTGCATTTTCATCGTTGAACCGTACGATGTACAAGGTTCAACGATATAGACGCAATTACGTTGATAAAGTTTCGGTATAAGTTTTACCGTTAATCTGAATATTTTCTAACTGCAAATTCTGCACATGATGCAAGAACCACGGTGTGTGTTGATTGCGTACCGTACCGAAATCACATTCTCGGATGCTGACATTCTGTATTGGCAAAATCGCTTGCTTGGTCTTACCGTTATAACTCGATGCGACTGGTCCCAATAACACGAAGGCTTGGTAGGCAGAGTAGTTGCCACCATCCATTTGCACCGTACCAACTTTGATATTGGAAATGTGAATGTCGGAGATGACAGGTGGACGTATGCGCACGCTGTCGTCGGCAGGTGCGTAATCACAATCAATCGTAATCACGGCACCTGCGCTAGACGATACTGTTTGTGCGGGAATTTGTGAATCGTATAAAGGTTTGTAGAAGCCTGCGGTGGTTTTTACGCCATTCGGAATCGTGACATTGCGTACGTAGAAATGGCGCAAAAATCCACCGCGATTCATATTGGTTTTCATACGAATTGCGGTATTTAAGGGGTCTTTATCCCAATGCATATTGCGGAAGTCGAGCTCTTGCGCGTACACATGTTCTATTCCTGCCGCCATTTCACTGCCTAGCGTGACGGCACCATGACCGCTGTTCATCACACAATGTTGAATCACGATATTGCGGCTTGGCCCCATTTGCGTGTCGCGGTTTTTGCCGGATTTAATCGCAATGCAATCGTCACCTGTATTGAAGCTGCAATGCTCCACTAGCACCGTGTCGCAAGCTTCAGGATCGAAACCATCGCTATTCGGTCCCATGCTATCCATATTCACTTTGCTGATATGCACATTGCGACACTTGACCGGATGGTGTAGCCAGAACGGCGCTGCTTGAATTTTGTAGCCTGTGAGTTCGACATTGGTGCAGCCTATCAGTTCTATCATGCAAGGGCGTAGATAATGACCAACGCCAAAAATGCGTGCCGATGTGTGAATGCCTAGTTCAGACAATACCGGTAAATAGCGCGAATCAGTACGCCATTTATCGCCAGTCCCTTGCACGCGTTTTTTTGCGTCTTCCGTCAGGGATGGTGCGAGTTGATCTAAGTTTTCTGGATTGTTTGGGTTCACATTGACTTCAGATTGCAGTATCGGTTTCTTGGGATTTTTGCGGCCTTTCCAATCCCACCAATTGCCAGAACCATCTTCGAATAAGGTGCCACCTTGACCATCGAGAATGCTCGTCCAATTTTCGCCAGTAATCGCGATATTGTTTTCACCATAGGCGTACACCATAGGGGAATAGTTTAAGCAATCATTGCCTTGCCAACGTGAGATCACCAGTTTGCCATTCTTGCCGCAATCGATATCGCCATATTTTGCGTAGTCGGCTGGGTTAGCGCTGAAGAACACATGCGCATTTGCCGCCAGATGCAAATGTACGTTTGAACGTAGGCGAATTGGGCCAGCGCAGTACCAATTTCCCGCTGGGATGATAACCCGTCCGCCGCCGGCTTTATTGCAGGCTAGGATCGCTTGTTTAATCGCATCATAGTTATCGTGCGAACCAGATTGTGGCGTTAACACTTCGCCTTCAATCGCGCCTTCGGTATCAGAAGCAATTTGCGCTTTGACGGTGATGACTTCACAGGTCTTCGCTCCAAATCGTGTAATCGGAAAATCGCGTTTGGCGAATTTGATCGGTTTGGTAAATTGTTTGACGATTTTTTCAGCACGATGCCATGGGTCGCTTTCCGCTGCAATGGAGAGTTGCGAGAGGCTGAGTGCTGGGATGCTGAACAGGCTGGCAGCGCTGGAGAATCGCAATAAAGCGCGGCGCTTGATGTTGATGGAAATAGTCATATTTTTTTGAATTGGTAGTCTGTGATGTTTCAAACCCCCTTCTCCCGCAGGCGGGAGAAGGGACGGGGATGAGGGGCGTGCAGCTTAGTTTTAAAAGAATTCATTTGCGAATACTTTGGTTTTTTTTGGGTATTGGTTGATCATGGATAGTCCTTGGTTCACTTCATACTGCCACTCAAACTCACTTTAATCGGATCTTGATACCGCGCAGCCATCTTGCTCAAATACGCATCCCATTCTTCTTTGGTTTTAATATCACCCCAACGCTCCCAAATCGCACCAGCGTAATAGGTCATGGTTTTGCCGCTCGTGACGGGAGCCAAAATCAAGTGATTCAAATTGTCTTCGGTGTAGTCCGTTGCGGTTGGTAGAATAATCGCGGTACCAAATGCTCCCTTGGTCGTTTGCAGTATCCATTGCGAGAGTGAGGTCGATTTCAGATTTTTTTCTACACTGATTTTTGGTTCTTGACCTTTGTCGGAAGGCGTTTTATTTAAGCCTACTGCTGCCGTCAATGTGGCATCACCTACATACTGAAAGGTAGTTTCTATCTTGTCGAGATAATGTCCAGCATCCACCGTAAAGCGCTTGGTTTCGGTAATCGCCAAGCCCGCCGCATCCCAACTTTGATAGCTGAGTTCAAATACCGTGCGCACCGGACCATTCGCGAGAATTTTCCATTTTTCGTAATTGATGCTGGTGTAGAGTTGCTTGCCATCCCAGATGCCGGTGCCACCGCAACCGCGCGATTTGCCGACGTTATACATGTCTAAGCCTTCGCCTTCATCTTTGTGATAATGGTCGTGGCCTTTGTTATACCAGCGATCGACGATAGGGTAGGGCACACGCTTAAACCAAATGTCGATACCACTGGTCACCAAGACCTCTTTCGTCACACCCACGGGCGCTGGCGCGGCCAAGGCCAAACCATAAGTACGGTGACCGATCTTGTCGTTTTCCCAGGCAAAATCATCGAGTCGTTCTGGCACGTGGCGACCGAAAGCTTTGGTCTCAAATACGGGCGCAACCGTGTCGATTTTTTCTATGGTGAATTCTGCTGACTTTTCACCTGCCGCAAAATTATGTTGGAAGATCAATTCACCGTAAGCGATACCTACGCCTTGCGGGTCTTTCGCCTGAGGGGCGACATTGGTGACTTGATACGGCAATATTTTGCCGTGCTTATCTTTAACGGCGATTCTTTGGATTAAGGCATGCGGCAAGTATTGATTGACCTGCGACCATGGAATCGTGATGGTCTCAGATGGTCGCGCATCGTTTAATTGATGGGTGACAGTGATCGTTAATCGTTCTTGTGCTTGGCTGTGCTGGGCGAGTAGGCCAAGAGGAAGTAAGCCTAAGCTCAGTGCAATTGCTTTGTATGGAAAACGCATGGTGGTGACCCTAAACTGAGAATTAGTGATGTTCGCGATAATCTGTTTTATCTGCACCAGTTGGTACGTAGTGATAGGTTCTAACTTTGTACTCAACATTGAAGGCCGGATTTTTCAGCATCTGCAAAATTTCTGCGCCCGCCATCAGCGTTGGGCCATAACCATGTAATGCTTCGACGCTAGTCGGACGGTGATAGTAGTAAGTGTGGTCGCTGGCAAAGGTTGTGCCGACGCAGATTCCTTCAATCGCCCCTTTGTCGGTAATGCGCGTTGATAAACCCGCCCAGCCTGCTTGCGCGATCGAACCCCAAGTACTAGGACTAATCCAGCCTTGATTGACCGCATGCGCAATCGCGTACACAAACATCGCGCTAGCCGACGTTTCTAAGTAAGAATCATGGCGGTCTAGCATTTGATGCCACAAGCCTTGCCCTGATTGTTGTTCGGCGATACCTTTCAAACTCAGGCGTAATTGATTTAAAACTTTGGGATAGCCGGGGTGGTCTTTCGGCAAAACGTCGAGTAGATCAGACATCGCCAATACTGCCCAGCCGTTGGCGCGCGCCCAATAAAAACGCGGTGCATCAGGATTGTTTGCATTCCAGCCGTGGGTGTATAAGTTATTTTGCGGATTGAACATGTAAGCAGACATTTGCAATACATTGCGTACAGCATCATCAAAATACGTCTTGTCATCTGTTAAACGTCCGATCTCTGCTAATGCGGGAATGCCCATGTACATGTCATCCGCCCATAGCGACATTGCTTGAGGGCGTCTCCGCGCTAAGGTGCCATCGTTTAAACGGAACTGCTGTTTGCTTACCCAGTTGCTGCAAGTTTGTATCATGGTATGTAGATCGGGGCCGATGTTGGCGAGGCGTACGCGAATTAAGGCGGCGCACATGGAACCCACATCGTCGAGTGAGCGCGGATCTAAAAAGCGTGAAAAGCTATTTCCGCGCTCCAAATGAAATTGTTCTTCTTGCGCTTTGAAGTAGGGCATGGTTTGTGCAAAAAAGCCGAAATGACGTTCTGTCATATCGGTAAAGCGTTTGTCATTGGTGGCCGCGCGCACTTTCAACAGCGCTGAATGCACGACACCCATTTCGTACACCATGATGCCGTAATCGCCTTTGCTCGGTTCAAAAATTGCTTCTTTGATTGGATTCTTAAAGTCGCTGATCGTTGCGCCAGTTGATTTGTTAATGACCCGTGTCGGCGTCGTTGATTCCAGATAGCTACGAATTCTATGCAAGGCCTCAGTGACTTCTTTCGCGACCGGTTTTTTGTAAGGCACTGGATACGTCCCTTCTCCGCTATCGGCCAGATTCGGATTGTCAGGATTGCGGTACGTTCGCGCTTTGTCTTCTGCCAACGCGGTATGTTGGATAAAGAGCGTGCAAAGCATGGTGCATAGAATTTTTGCCTGAAGTTTCATAGTCGTCTCGCGTCTTTTTTATGAAATCGATGAAATACTTAAATTTGGTCAGGCCATTTTAATGTGGTAAGACCAAATATGCAATGTGGACTAGCCGAATTTTGTATTTTGAGGAAAAATGTTTTCAAATAAGTATCTGATTTCTAAGCGTAAAAGGCTTAGTTGTCATGATAGTTAAATTGATTTTGATGGTGAGCCGATGTTGTGCGAATGATGCACCTATGATGTATCCCGAATGAGCTTATCAGGGATAGATTGAGTGAGCACTTTGAATATTTTCTGCGACGAAGACAAAATTGTAGGGCGGCTGCAACCCCATAAGCGTTAACCAAACTTCCAAAACCACTAACCACAGAGGCACAGAGACACAGAGGTAGCACAGAGAAAAACACAAAATGAAGAGAATCCTCACATCTTGATTTCCTCCAGCCTTTCTCTGTGCCTCTGTGTTGAGAGGTTTCAATTTGATTTTGGTTAGCGCCTATGGGGTGCAACCCGCGCGGCTCAGGTGCGCGATGATTGGACGGCGCGGCTTGCACCCGCCCTACGAGATTGTTTAACTTAATGCTGGCGAGCCTAAATTCGACCGAATTCAACCTCGAGAAAAAGTTCTGCTAACGCGATCCAAATGCGCACGCATGGCTTGCTTTGCGCCATTCGCGTCATGGGCTGCGATCGCTTCTAAGATAGCGCGATGATCGAGCAAAGTTTGTTTGCGTAATTCTTCTGTTTGGAAGTGTTCTTTCAACTTGTGCCAAAGGCTGCCACGTTGATTCCACAAGTATTCAATGACACCAACGAGTGCACTATTGCCGGTCGCTCGTGCAATCGCCAAATGAAAATTTCTATCTGCCATCTCGTTTTCATTACGATTATCGTGATGGCGTTCCATTTCTAATACCGCTTTTAAAATCGCATCGATCGCCGAGTCGGTGGCATTTTTAGCGGCAATCGCAGCGACTTCGGATTCGATTAAGCGACGTGCTGATAGCACTTCAAATGGGCCTGGACCGACCTCCATGACATCGGCTTCTGCTTTTGCTTGTTCGCTGACATAGACACCAGAACCCCCGCGCACTTCAACGATGCCGCCCAGTTCTAAGGCGATTAAGGCTTCACGCAAAGAAGCGCGGCTGACATTGAGTTTGCTAGCGAGATCGCGTTCCGATGGTAGGCGTTCACCAGCGGCGATATTTTCCTCTTTGATTAGTTGTTGAATGCGGGCAGAGACGACGCGATACAAGCGTGGTTCAGGGGCGATTGTTTCGACTGCAGCAGCAACTTTTTTCATTGAATCTAAGAAGGTAAGAGAAGTAGATGGGGATAAAAATGACAAGGTTTATTCTAAATTGGTCTGTCCAATGTCGCAAGCGATGTCGTCGCCCTGGAACCTCAATTCGTCATTAAATCCCATGTTAGTCCACGTTTTAGCCACCAACTAGCCCACGTATCTGGGTTAATGCGGATTGGCGACCCAATTTTTAGTGTCTTCTAACATTTTCTTGATCGCAGCTTGATCGTAGGTTTTGCCGCGACTTAATACGAGATAAATATCGCGTGTCGCTTGAATATTTTTTAAAGGATTCGCATTTAAGACTAATAAATCCGCTACCTTTTGTTCGCTCACACTGCCATAACGATCTGTCTTTCCGAGTAATTTTGGTCCAGCAAGTACGGCACTTTGCAAGGCTTGTGCCGGTGTTAAACCATACTTGACGTATAAGGCAATTTCATCGTGTAAGGCGATGCCGGGATAATCAAATGAATTGAGAAAGCCTGCGTCGGTGCCCGCAATAATACTGACACCTTCTTGCGCTAGCAAAGGCAATAAAGACGCCGATTTTTCAAACAGCGCATGCCGTGTCTTAATCGCCTCTGCGTCATCTTGAGCAGCACGTTGTACGCGCCAGTCATAGGTTGCGCGTAAACCTTTGCCTATGTATTGCAGATAGTTATCGTGACTGTGATCGTTTTGATCGAGATAAGCCGTGACATAGGAACCATACAAGGTCGGCACGATCGCAGTGCCTGCTGCCGCCATACGCTTAAATGCTGCTCTGGCTGTTGCTTCGTCATAGCTCGTCAGACTGCGTTTCATCGCTTCTTTGCTGCTTATTTTTCCCTGCGCGACCGCCTCAGTTAATAGCGATTCTTCCGGTGTCGCGGCGCGGAGTAAATAGGATTGATGTTCGATGCTGCTTAAGCCAGCCGCAAAGACTTGATCTAATGTGAGTTGCACAGGAATGTGCGCTGAACTTGCCATACCGCGTGCTTTGACTTGCTTTAAGCTCTCTAGGTAGATAGCTGGCGTCATGGTGTTTTCCGTGATCTTCACAAAATCTACTTGCTGCCCTTGCAGCTTGTCGAGTGCTGCACTGACTTCTGCAGGCGTTCCGACTTCTATCGTGCCTTTCCATAAAGGCTTATAGCCTTCCAATTTAGCACCCGAGGTAAAGATAGTCGGACCTTGCATTTGGCCACGGGCGATTTGCGCGCGCCATGTCAATACCGTGTCAGATAGATCTCCGGCGCAATCGCGCACCGCCGTAATCCCGTGTGCAAGATAAAGAGGTAATAGACGTTTATTCTCTTCAATTAATTCTGCCCCCCCGCCAAAATGTACATGGGTATCCCATAAACCTGGCATCAAATATTTACCGCGCAAATTCAATGTACGTTTCGGTGCGTAACGACTTAGGTCTTTTTGATCAACCACCGCTAAGATGCTATCGCCGCGGATTAGTATCGTTTTGCCTGACACAGTGCGACCGTTTGCCACGTCTATGATACGCGCGCCAGTTAACGATAAATCGGCTGAAATTTTGTCGTAAGCAAATACATTGGCACTGATTGTGATAGCGATCAGTGCAATGGCATTGAGGGGCGTCGACAGTGATTTTCGTTTGAACATAAGTGGTGAAATGTCAGTGAATAGTTGTCATTATTCGGTGTGCTGCGACCATGTCTATCAGTCTTAATACCCTGGCCCCTGGTTCGAGTCCTTGCGAGAAATTCTTGCTACTGGTTTGACGTTAATTTGCCAATTAAGTTGAGTTGCATTGCCATCACGTATGCTGACTTGTTTTCCAGTTTCACCTGCCATCATCCCCATGCCGGGGTGCCAGATGCGCATTTGGTAATCGCCTTCTGGCAAACCTTCAATTGAGATCGAACCATCCGCTTTCGATTTGCCAAAATAGGGCGTGTCAGCGACATAAATATACCCAAGCATCCAGTCATGAATATTGCAGCCAAGAACAACGATGCCAGGTTTGTCTAGTGTCACTGGTGCCGCGGATTTGCCCGAATAGAGTTGAATCTCAAATGACTTTGCGGGAGAAAACGAATACACATGGTGACGCACATTGTCTTTGTTGGGGAAGAAAACTTTTGATCCTGCCACCACAGGTTTAACATAGGGCATAAACTCTTTGTCAATCTGATCGACCACCTCATCTCGCGGCTTAAGTCGTGGCATTTTTGCAGGGTCTACCGGCGTCAGTAATAGCACCGCATCTTCCACCGGTTTCGCGTGTTGGTCTTTGACGTTGACGCGAACTTCGCCAGCTTGCGCCAGACTTGAGAAACATAAGCAAATGGCGATCCAACTTTTGAAATTCAATAATCGCATGGCATTCATCCTTAATGTTAAATCTCTAAAATTGATAGCTGGCGCTGAGAGTGAGACCATGACGCTGATAATTCACGCCACCAGTAATAGTGGTCCAGTGTTTTTGAAGATTGACATTCACTGACCAATTGCTGTTGATGCTGCGGGTGAATCCCGTCGATAAAGTTTGGGTGTTGCCGTCTAAGCGATAAACATCGCGGTTCTCACCAAAACTTTTGTCGGGGCGAATCGCAAGAGCCATTGCGTAGAGGTAAAGCGAGTCAGCTCTGGTCGTGACTAAGACATCCCCTTGGCGCATCGCATAGGCGAGATTCCAGATGTTGGATTCACTTTGGGCGAAATCGAGATTGAGTTTGTAGACTCGATTGCTCGTTTCAAACGTTGTGCCAGGGATGTCGTATTCGACGCTCTCCTGATGATCGGCATGATTTCTTTCGATTGCTGCCGTAGCCCAGAGATTAAAGCTTTCAGAAAGACGTTTGCTGACTTTGAGTTCAATTTGCTGTGATGTGGCATTGCGCTCTTTATCGCGAAACGCCTGACGTTCTAAGCCGAGTCCCAAACTCACACTAGGTGCGTAAGGGCCAATGCCGAATTTGTTTTTTCCGCTAATTTGCACGCTGGCACCCGAATGACTCAAGCCTGTGAGTTGATTGAAATTTTCATTCGATAGCTTGGCAGCATATGACAAACTGAAATTACTATCGTCGATAAAGTGCTGTTTGCCTAAGTTGAGGCTCGTCATCAGGCTAGTATCGCTGACCATATACTGACGTCTCGCATTGCCAAGATTACTGTCGTAACGAAGGCGTGTATCAAATTGCGCGAAATTGTCAGCTTGTGCCATCGCTGGACTTGCGATGAGGAGCAAATTCGTGACGGATAAGAACAGGTGTTTATGAAGAGACATGGTCGGCGCCTGCGGGTTGGTGACGATGAGCTGCGGGACTAAATTTCCAATTTGAATTCTGTAACCATTGCATTAATTTTTCGGGTGCTAATGGTCTGCTGACAAAATAGCCCTGAATGGAATCGCAACCCATAGCCATCAAAGCATCCCAGGTCGCTTGGTTTTCTACCCCTTCGGCGATTACCCGTAAGCCCATATTGTGACCTAAGTCTATGGTTGAGCGCACGATGATGGCGTCGTCGTGATTATTCTCCATATCGGTGATGAAGGACTTATCAATTTTGAGCTCATTTACCGGCAATTTTTTGAGGTAGGCAAGTGAAGAATAGCCCGTGCCAAAATCATCAATCGACATGTGTAGACCACTTTGCTGTAATTGATTCAGCACTTGCATTGCGCCTTCGGGATCAGTCATGATGGCACTCTCAGTGATCTCAAGGCTAAGCCAATCCGGTGCTGCATGATGCGTTTGCATCAGCTGTGCAAATTTTGCAGGTAGTTTTGCATTCAACAAATCACGTGCAGAAATATTGACCGATATCGATAAAGGAAAGCCGGCTGCTTGCCACGCAGCGCGTTGTTCTAGCGCGCGTTCTATAACCCACTCGGTGATGGTGGCGATAAATCCTGTGCTTTCAGCAAAAGGAATAAACTGATCTGGGGGGATGACGCCGCGTTTCGGGTGTATCCAACGTATTAGTGCTTCGACATCGCTAATGGTATTGCTACGGATATCAACTTTTGGCTGGTAGTAAAGTTGCAGTTCATGATGTTCGATCGCGTGTTTAAGTTCTGCCATCAACGATAAATTTTGCTGGGTTTTGCTTTCCAGGCTAGGGTCATATGGGGCAAATCCGCTGTTGCTGCGTTTCGCGGTATACATGGCGAGTTCAGCGTGACGCAACAGTGCATTAAAATCCGCGCCATCCGTTGGAAACTGGACAAATCCAATGCTGCCACTCGCAATCAGTTGATGTCCCTCCAAAGAAATCGCATGGTCCAGTGCCGCTAAAATACGTTGTGATAATTCGATTGTTTCATCTTGCCCTGTCGTTGGAACTAAGATGCCAAATTCATCGCCGCCAAGACGCGCAACAAGCGTCTGGTGTTGATCTAGCGTTGCTTGTAAGCGGCGCGAGATCTCTTGTAATAGCAGGTCGCCGATATGATGACCCAGGATATCATTTACTTCTTTAAATCGATCTATGTCAATCAGCAGTATGGAAAAACTATTTACTGGCCCGGACGCTTTGTTGATCGCCTCGTTGACGGCAATATTGAAGGAAGTGCGGTTGGCAAGACCGGTCAATCGATCGCGATAAGCGAGTTCGCTGATTTTTTCCTCACGGCTGGCAATACCTTTGGACATGTTTTGAAATGCAGTCGCAAGTTGTCCGACTTCATCGTCCCGCGCTACGACCATCGCTTGGGAATAATGCCCTGCCTCGATGTCTCGTGCAACTAAACTCAAATCCACCAAAGGCTTGGAAATATTTCGCGCAATTTTGTATCCTGCGATCAAAGTCGCCATCAAAGCGAACAGTCCAAGCGCTGTCAAAATCCAGCGCAAAGTAAATAGAGGGGCGAGCGCGACATCCAAGGATTGCTGCAAGACCGTAATCGCTTCCGTACCATCATCGATTTTTAAGTGGTCAATACGCGCTAAATATGCTTCCTTAGCGAGCGTTAAAACCTTAGTGCTGGCGCCAGAGGTTTCGGAAATTTTTTTCGGATCAGTGGACAAATCTGCGGCGCGATTTGCACTCAGTGTGGTTGCCAGTACATTGAGACCTTCTTGTCCTGAGATCGGCGTCAAGAATGAGACCTCAAGTCCAGTTAGATCTTTCAGATTTTTCGCAAATTTATCATCGATGACAAATCCCAAAGCGAGCCAGGCAACTGGTAAGGGAGCCATGACAGGAACGACGATTAATTGATAAAGCTTGCCATTCAACATCACGATAGACGTGGTTTGTCCATGTTGTTCAGCACGTTTGATTAATTCTGGAAAGGGAAATTTTTGATCGGAAGAATTGCTGCGAAAGGTATCCGCAATCAGGCGATTGTCAGGGGCGACCAACATAGAAATGTCGGCATTAATTCGTCCACCATGATTGAGTAAGACTGAAACTATCGTATTGTGATCACCGGTTGCCGTGGCTTTGATAAATGCAAAGTCGGAAGTCAGGATGCCAGCCGACTGCGAAAGGCGTTTGATATTGTCTTTTTGTATGGAGTTAAAAAGCCGTTCACCCGCCAGCAAATTATGTTCAACTGCCTCGTTTGCGCTCTGAGAAACCACACTATTTACCACCGCCAGCTCGACGATCAAGACCATCGACAGCAAGACAGAGAAGGCAAAGATGATCCGTGTATGCAGTTTGCGAAAACGCATCATGTTAATCCCGATAGCGGCAAAAAAAGATAGTTTCGAAAAAGTCACAAGACTTAATGCAAAGAAACATCATAGCGCACTATTTGTGGCTAACAAAGGGAAGGTGTGGCAGGTGAGATGAAAAAACTAGGAATAGACGGAGGACAAAAATATGGAGAATGTTCGGGTGTAGAAAATAGGCGTACATTTTTTGACTGAAGCTCCAAAGTTGCTGTGCAACTTTTGAGCTTCAATTTGGCATGAGGATTGCCTGTTGGCGAGTCAGTTCGGTCACACGAAGCTGATATTTACTTTTCGTGCTCCCTGGATAACTTTTGCTGCCGGCAGTAGCTGATCGGGTACTTCGACAAAATTGATTGCATTGTTAACGAAGATGGCGTCGAGCAGTTCGCCGAGTTTTGATCCATTTCTCACCATGATGAGATCGGAGAAATCCGTGGAAGTAAGGGCTACAGGTCGAAAAGCTGCGCGTTTTAAAAAATTACTCACTGCCTCAAGTACACCAAAATTGAGTTGCATCCCAGCTGGACTATGACAGCAATCATTGAGCATTAGGCAGCCGTTTTCGCCGACAAATTCTTGGTAGTACATTAGATCCCTCAGCACATGTTCGTATTGATGGGTTGCATCGATATAGCAAAGGTCAAATTTGTCGACTCCAGTTTGCGGCTTAATATGTTCGAGCGCAGCAATGCTTGAATGTCTCAGTATCTTGACGTTGGACAATCCTTTGACGTTCTGAACACATTCGTCATATAGCTTGTCATAGGTAGCCTGTTCGAAAACTGAGCCGCCATAGTAAGTATTCTTAACCTCGGGCGGACTGATCCAAGGTGGACTATCTTCAAAAACATTCCATCCCTTAGTGATCTCAGCACTCCAGCTATCAATAAGGACCAATAAACTTGGCGCAATATTCTGGGAAATTAAATTATGCATATTCACGGCATTCAAGCCGCGCAATACACCTATTTCCATTAATTTGGGATGAGTATTTAACGCCTTGTATGCCAAACCTAGAATAATGTAGAGGTCATTTCTGGTTAAATTAACAACTTTCATATATTCCCCTGTAGTGGGTTTGGCAAAATTTGTAAGGCGCAGCGGTATCTAGGTCGGTATTTCGATGAAATTTTCAAATAAGCCTGACACACAATTTTTGGCTCGACAAACAAAAAACGCCAACCGTTTAAGGTTGGCGTTTTTTGGTATTTCTTGGTGGCCCGGGGCGGAATCGAACCACCGACACAAGGATTTTCAATCCTCTGCTCTACCGACTGAGCTACCAGGCCAAGACCAAGAATTATAGACACTTATCTTCGAAAAAGCAAATAATTTCTGTTTTGACTTGTTCGCTTGACTCACATCAGCTCGTATCCAGGCTTTCTGAATGGGGGAATTAGCACACGTATATAATGTGGCGCTAATGTGTTTTTGCTGAATTTTGCTGAATCGAGGTTTGTATGAGCCATCAGGTAGTTTGTTCGGATATTTGTGTCGTGGGTGACGGTGCGGTCGGTAAGGCAGCGGCTTTGGGTCTGGCTCAGGCTGGTTTGTCGGTGGTGCTTTTGAGTGCAGGCACAAACTTGAGCGCGGAGACCGGCGCTGGCCTACGGTCTTTGCCGGATGCTTTGGATGTGCGGGTGTTTGCTTTAAATCATGTGGCACATCATTTATTGCATGGCTTGAAAGTATGGGATGCACTGGATGCGAGTCGGATTGCGGCTGTGTCTGCCATGCAGGTGCAGGATGCCGCGCCGGAGGCCAAAGCATCGATCAACTTCGATGCTTATGCTTCTTATATTAGTGAACTCGCTTGGATAGTCGAAGATTGTAATTTGAATCATGCGCTTGATTCGGCTTTGCGTTTTGCGCCGAATATTCAGCGCATTCATGGCAAGGCGGAAAAATTAAGTAGTGATGCCGACTACGCCCGTATATGGTTGGCGGATGGTCGTGAATTGCAAACTAGTTTAGTGGTCGGTGCTGACGGGGCGCAGTCTTGGGTACGAGCTCAGGCCGATATCGGACTCGATTATCGCTCTTATGGCCAGCAAGGTGTGGTGGCCAATTTTGCTTGTGAAAAGCCACATCATGGTGTTGCACATCAGTGGTTTGTTGGCGCGCAGGGAATAATTGCCTTATTGCCTTTGCCTGGAAATCAAGTGTCTCTGGTCTGGTCCGCGCCTGATGCCTTGGCGGCTGACTTGATGCGCGAACCTATATCGAATTTGCTTGAACGTTTGCATGTATTTTGTGCTGACACGCACGGGATATTAACGCCGCTGCAACCAGAATTGATCAAAGCATTTCCTTTGCGTTTTATTCGCCCGCATAGTTTGGTCGCACAGCGTCTTGCTTTGATTGGTGATGCGGCACATGTGGTGCATCCTTTGGCAGGGCATGGAATGAATTTGGGTTTTGCTGATGTACAGAGCTTATTGGATGTGGTGACTAAACGCGAGGCGTATCGTGACTGCGGTGATGGGCGCGTTTTGAGTCGTTATCGACGTGCGCGCAGTGAAGAAGTAGCCTTGATGCAAGTGGCAACTGATGGCTTGGAACGGCTCTTTGGTAGCGAAATTCCTGCCGTTCGTCTGGTGCGTGATATGGGATTGAACTTACTTAATCGCTTGCCACTCTTAAAAAGAAAATTGATTACCCATGCGATGGGAAAATGAATCAATCAAAAAACTTGTGTTGACTATAGAAAGTGATCGGATCGAGATAATGAAAAACAGTTCAATTGGTTTGGCAAGCATGATCATGGTGGGAGCCAGTCTTTTCGCTGGATTAACGAGCGCACAAACACCGGCGCCACAGGCGAAAGCAGCTATCCAAGCACCAACGCAAACCGAGGCCTATATCAAAAAAATGATAGCGGAGAATATTGGGTCCGGCGCGAAGGTAGATTCAGTGACTAAGACACCTTATGGCGGCCTGTACGAAGTCCGTATGGGTAATGAAATCGTGTACACAGATGAGAAAGCGAAATACGTATTCGTTGGCAGCATTATCGATATCAAAGGTTCTGTGAATTTTACCAAGCAGCGCACTGACGAATTAAATCGAGTAAATTTTGCCGAGCTGCCTTTGGATGCGGCGGTCAAATATGTGAAGGGCAACGGTAAGCGTGTGATTGCGATTTTCGAAGACCCTAATTGTGGCTACTGCAAAAAATTCCGACATACCTTGCAAAGCGTCGATAACATCACGATTTATACCTTTATGTACAATATTTTGGCGGATGATTCCATGACCAAATCACGCGATATCTGGTGCGCACCGGATCGCAGCAAAGCTTGGGATGACTGGATGTTAAATAATAAGGCGGCCCCTGTCGCACCGGCAAATTGCGTGACGCCGCATGAGAAAGTACTGGCGCTGGGTAAAAAAATGCGGGTGAGTGGCACGCCGACGGTGATATTTACTGACGGTTCGCGTTTGCCCGGCATGGTTGATGTCAAAGCGATAGAAGAAAAATTTGCCAGTTTGAAGTCGACCCCCGTAGCAATGAAATAAATGATTTGCTTGATTTTTGAAATTGGCTCCGCGATTGAAAAATAGAGACGCTTTCCTCTGCTATGGAATTTTGCTCGCAGCAGGGCAGGGTAAGCGTTTTGATCCTAGTGGCAGACAGCATAAGCTGTTGCAGATGTTGGCGTCGGGGCAAAGCGTCATTGCAAGTAGCGCAAGCAAACTAAAGAAGGCTTTCCCTGATAGCTTGGCGGTTGTGTCTGAAACTGCGGTACAGGTACAGCAAAGTTTGACTGAGCTGGCACTGTCATTTTGTATTTGTGAAAATGCGCAGGACGGCATGGCTAATTCTCTGGTCACCGCTTTGCGACATTTACCCGCAGATACCGATGCCGTCGTGATTGCTTTGGCGGATATGCCATTTGTTCAGATTGATACTTTGTTGCAAATTCGCGCGAGATTGTCCTCGGGAGCAGACATAGTCGTGCCGACATATCAGGGACAGCGTGGAAATCCAGTTGGTTTTGCGATCAAGTATTTGCCACAGCTGCTGAGTTTGCAAGGAGATCGCGGCGCGCGTCAGCTATTGCAATCCTATCCTGTCACTGAAATTGCCGTGTCCGATCCCGGCATCTTGCGTGACATTGATGTTCCCGCTGATTTGATAGGTTCAAAAGTCGTCGAAACCTAGCGACTCTCGTCCCAAGCTCTCACTATTTCGCCTAAAATAGCGTCTTTCTTTATTCGCTGCGGCTTTGGCGATCTCTTTTAGTCTCCTATGTATACTCTTGATAAACAATTTGCTACGCGACTTGGCTTAGTTGGTTTGAGCCCATTTGTATTGTTGACTTTGCTGTGTTGGATCGTGCATCCCGATTGGATGGAATTTTTTATCGACGCGCAACTCGTGTACGGCATCGCGATTTTAGGCTTTTTGGGCGGCCTGCATTGGGGGCTGGCATTGATTGGTAAGGAACGTGACGCACAAGAAGCGAAACGGGATTTATTGTGGGGTGTATTGCCCGCGATTATTGCCTGGTTTGGTATGTCCAATATGTTGTTGGGTTTTGTGATTCAAATGTTAGCGTTTATTTTTTCCTATCAATACGATAAACGTATGTATCTACGTTTCAACATGCCAGCGTGGTTTGTTGAGTTGCGCTTCCGTTTGACTTGTGTAGTGGTGACGACACAAGTGTTTACCTTCCTTGCTGCAAACATTCGTTTGTAATTCATTGGCAGACTAAGGGATGACGATCATGACAAAACATAATGCAGCTGTACACTACAGTATTACTTCGCACGATTTGGCAGCTCACTTGTTCCAGGTGACGCTGACGATAGCTCAACCCGATGCGCAAGGCCAGATCGTTTCACTGCCGGTGTGGATACCCGGTAGTTATATGGTGCGCGAGTTTGCTCGTAATATTATCCGCATCTCGGCGCAGGCCAATGGTAAAAAAATCGCCTTAAAAAAATTAGATAAGACGACTTGGCAAGCAGCGCCTTGCGAGGCTGCCTTGAGCATTACTTATGAAGTGTATGCTTGGGATTTGTCGGTACGCGCAGCGCATCTCGATCAAAGCCATGGCTTCTTTAATGGAACTAGCGTATTCCTGCAGGTGCATGGTCAGGAACAAATTCCCCACATCGTCGATATTCAAAGACCCGAAGCCAGTGTGGCAAAGACCTGGCGAATTGCAACTTCTTTACCGGAATTAAAAGCCAAGCGTTATGGTTTTGGTAGTTACATTGCCCGGGATTATGACGATCTGCTTGATCATCCCGTAGAAATGGGCGACTTTGCCTTGATTAGTTTCAAAGCGCATGGTGTACCTCATGATTTTGTGGTGACGGGTAAAGTTCCCAATCTTGATTTGAACCGTATCGCCAACGATGTGCAGAAGATTTGCGAAGCGGAGATTGCCTTCTTTGAGCCACGCACTAAACAGGCACCGATGTCGCGCTACGTGTTTATGACGATGGCAGTGGGCGACGGTTATGGTGGTTTAGAACATCGTGCTTCGACTGCTTTGATATGTAATCGCGCCGACTTGCCGACTAAGAATGATGCCAGCATGAGCGAAGGCTATCGTAACTTTTTGGCCTTATGCAGCCATGAATATTTTCATACCTGGAATGTGAAACGGATTAAGCCAGCGGTATTTGCTAACTACGATTTGAGTCAAGAAAATTACACTAGTTTGTTATGGTTATTTGAAGGATTTACTAGCTATTACGATGACTTGATTTTGCGTCGTTGCGGTTTGATTGAAGAAGATGCGTATCTGAAGCTGATCGCCAAAACCATCAATACTGTGCAGCGCGGCAGTGGCCGCAAAAAACAAAGCCTGGCGGATTCTAGTTTTGATGCCTGGAATAAGTATTACCGTCAGGATGAAAATTCACCGAATGCGATAGTCAGTTATTACGCGAAAGGCTCCTTGGTCGCCTTAGGACTTGACCTCAGCATACGTGCAGAAACGCAGGGTAAGAAATCACTGGACGATGTGATGCGAGCCTTGTGGAAGAAGTTTGGTAAAGACTTTTATGTGAAAGCGCCGTCTGGTCAGCAACAAGGTTTGGGTGAAGATGAATTTGCAGGCTTAGTTGAGCAAGTGACAGGCGTTAATATCAAGCGGTTTATTGATAAATACGTTAAGGGAACTGAGGACGTGCCGCTGGCAAAACTGTATGCTGATTTTGCGGTGGAATGCGTGGATACCAGTGCTACCAAGAAAGCATCTTTGAATGTACGTGTAACGAAGAGCGGCGCAGATTGCAAACTGGCGCATGTGTACGAACATGGCGCTGCGCATAAGGCTGGCTTGTCGGCAGGTGATCTGTTAGTGGCGATCAATGGCTTGCGTGTGACCGCAGCCGATGCGGTAAATGGATTGAGTAATTTGCTGGCAGCTTATCGCGTCGGAGATACTGTGCAGTTACATGCTTTTCGACGCGATGAATTACTGAGCGTGAATCTAAAATTGCAAGCCGATGATACGCCGAATTTTAATTTAACCGTGCTTGCAAATAGCAAGAAAAAATCTTTGTTAGCGCGACCTTCACACTGACGAATGACAGCACAAAATGTAGTGCGGCAAGTAAAAGGATAAAAAAACGGCTCGAATTTTCGAGCCGTTTTTTCATGTTGAAAGCACTCTATAGTGTTAAGTTGGTTGCTTCACAATACGCAAGTAAGGCTTAGGTGCCGACCAGCCATCTGGATAGATTTTCTTCGCATCTTCATCAGAAACAGAGCCTGCAATAATCACGTCATCACCATTTTTCCAATTGACAGGCGTCGCTACTTTGAATTTTGCGGTCAATTGCATGGAATCTAGCACGCGCAAAATTTCGTCAAAATTGCGGCCTGTGGTCATAGGATAAGTCAGCATCAATTTAATTTTTTTATCCGGGCCAATAATAAATACAGAACGCACGGTGGCATTGGTGGCGGCAGTGCGGCCTTCGGAACTTCCCGCTTCATCTGCCGGCAACATATTGTATAACTTGGCGACTGCTAAGTCGGTGTCGCCTATCATTGGGTATTTCACTTCTGCGCCCTGAGTTTCAAGGATGTCGGCAGCCCATTTACTGTGATTGTCGACCGGATCAATCGACAGGCCAATCAGCTTGGTATTGCGCTGAGTGAATTCGGGTTCAATTTTTGCCATATAGCCCAACTCTGTGGTGCAGACAGGCGTGAAATCTTTTGGATGAGAAAATAAAACCGCCCATTGATCGCCTATCCATTGATGGAAGTCTATCGTGCCGTGTGTGGTTTGAGCAGTGAAATTCGGTGCGGTATCATTGATGCGAAGTGACATAAAAAAGCTCCTTTAAGTTTCTCTTGCGGGGGTATCTCTGCACTCAACTACAGTTAGATAGAAATAGCTAGTGTAGAAAATGCAGGGGAAGATCAATAAATACTTCACTTTGTATACTACCAAAGCAGTGCCAAAATGCTAGCAAAACTTATTGCAAAATTTCCTATGTGCCTTACTCTTCGGTGTCGCATTTGTCGCCTATGCTTATAGTGGCTTGATGCTTACCGCCATCCAAACATCATTTGTTCTGCCAATATTTTTTTCAGTGGGCTGAGGATGTCGAGTGCTCCCAAGCCAGCTCCCAGCAAACTTTGAGTGATACTGCCGTCGGCGCTGCTGGCAAATACGCGCGCCATCGTGTCGGTAATACGTATGCTCGTTTTTCTATCGCTTACACGTAGTTCTGCATAGCGATCTAAGGCATCTTGAATTTGCGTGGCTTCATCTTTGTGAGCAAACTGGACGGCTGCTATTGTTTGCGCCAATCCTTGTGCATCGCGCAGTCCGAGATTGAGTCCTTGCCCCGCTACCGGATGCAGTGTTTGCGCTGCATTGCCTATTTTTACACTACGTTTGTGGTGACTCGATTGCACACTTGATGGCGCCTCGACTTGGATATTGAGTCCAAGTGGAAAACTAAAACGCGGGCCAGCTTGGGTGAATTTGCCTAAGCGGTTTCCAAAAGCACTTTGTAAAGCACTCAAAAACTTGACTTCATCGAGCGATGTTAATGCTGTGGCGGTTTCTGGTCGAACGCACCAGACCAAGGCGTAACCATCTTCTTGCGGTAAAAGTGCAAGCGGGCCTTGTTCTGTAAAGCGTTCAAAAGCACGATGCGCAATCGCCTGATCGCAGCGCAGGTGACTGACGATAGCAGTTTGCTGATAATCGTGATGTTGCGCGCCTTGGACTTGGTTGCCAAAAGTGCCGCCCTCGGCTTGTATCAAAAGTTGACAGCGGTGCTGCGCGCCATTCTCAAGCGCGAGCGTGACACCATCAGTTTGTTCCTCGCAAGCGTTCACTTGTACAGGACGAAGAAACTGAATTCCCGTTTGTGATAGTGCGGTTTCTAACGGCGCTAAGATGTCGCCATAGCGTGCTACATAACCGAGGGCAGGCAAGTGATACTCGCTCGCTCGAATGACGCAACGTCCAAAGTGGGCGCGTCTTGAAACGTGAATTTCTTTGATAGCCGTTGATTTTTCAACTGCTGCATGCAGCCCATTTAGTAATTGTTGACTGCCATGCGACAGCGCAATTGAGCGTGCATCGCGGCTGGCTTGTTCCTGCGTTTTAGCCTCTAACAAAACGATATCGGTGGCCGCGATGCCGCGTTGTAACAGCATCAGTGCCAGTGCTTGTCCGACTGGTCCGGCACCGCAAATTGCAATGGGTGTGAAACTCGTCATGGCGCTTAATTTGTTGGATCGTTGGATGGGTGGTCGGGTAGAGGCGCACTTATTGATGTACTTAAAGATGTACTTAGTGGCCGCAATGGCGCATTAAGAGCAGCCAATTGTTCTGGCGTGCCGAGGTTATGCCATTCGCCCCGATAAAGCTCGCCACCGAGTTGGCCGCGGTCAGCATAATCGCGCAAAATCGGCGCTAGTTTGGCGTGCTCACCTGGCTTAATATGCGTAAACATCTCTGGTCGGTACACGCCGATATTGCCAAAAGTGAGACGCGTAGCGCCTTCGTTCGCCTCGTTGCGCAGACCCATCAGGCTCAATGAAAAATCGCCTGCAGGATGAAAGTCAGGATTTTTTACCATGTAGAGCCATGCCACATCGCGTTCGTCTAGAGGATGGGGATTGCCCCACATATCTTTGTCTTCTAACGTGTTTAAGCATTCCGCAAAATTAAAATGGGGAATGTAAATGTCGCCTGAGACGACCACAAAAGGTTCGACGCCATCGCTGAGTAAGGGCAGTGCTTTGGCAATTCCCCCTGCCGTTTCTAAGGCAGTTGCTTCTGCCGAATAGCTGATTTTTGCACCGAACTTACTACCGTCACCGAGCGCTTCAACGATCATATGGCCGAGATGGGCGTGATTGATGACGATGTCGGTGATGCCCGCTTTCACCAAATTCAAAATATGCCAAACGATTAAAGGGCGACCGCGCACTTTCAATAAAGGTTTGGGGCAGGTGTCGGTTAAGGGGCGCATGCGTTCGCCACGACCCGCGGCCAATATCATTGCTTTCATCTGAGCACCTGAGTGTAATTAAAAGGTATAGCCGAACTTGGGCGCGGTTTCTTCCAGCACATCCAATAAGCGCAATAGGGGGATCAGTTCTTTATAGCGATGCGATGTTTTGCGTACGTATTCCATCACGGTTGGAAGATCATCTAGGTAATGTTGTTTGCCGTCGCGATGGGCGAGGCGGGCAAAGATGCCGAGAATTTTCAAGTGACGTTGCAAGCCCATGAATTCGAAATCGCGATAAAAGCTGTCAATATCAGGGGCGACTGGCAAGCCGGCTTTTTTGGCCTTTTCCCAGTAACGAATTGCCCAATCGAGTACCATTTCTTCATCCCACTGCACATAGGCATCGCGCAATAAGGAAACCAGATCGTACGTCAGCGGGCCATATAGAGCACCTTGGAAATCCAGAATGCCAGGATTGCCCTTGTCCATCAACATCAGATTGCGAGAATGATAATCGCGGTGCACGAAGACTTGCGGTTGCGCCACGATGTTCGCCAATAAGGCGTCGAATACTTTATTTAAACTGGCTGTTTGCTCTTCCGTCAGTGTTACACCCAAATGCTTGCCTATATACCATTCAGGAAAGATCATTAATTCACGTTGCAAGAATTCTCTATCATATTCTTGCAAGACATCTGGCTGACTCTGGGTTTGAAGCAGGATTAAGGCATCGATGGCATCCAGATACAATTTATGGGCGGTGTCGCTATTTAAGACGTGGGAATACATCGTCGTGCCGAGATCGGTCAAAAGCAAAAAGCCTTGCTCGGTATCTTGTGCTAACACCTCGGGCACTGTCAGATTGATCTGCTTAAACAAGGTCGCGATCTGGATGAAAGGTTTGACATCCTCTTGCGGTTGCGGTGCATCCATCACGATGAAGCTGTATTTAGTGCCTTCGGCTACGCCATCAATCCGGAAATAACGACGGAAACTGGCATCGGCGGAGGCAACGCGCATGCTGTCTAAGTCTAGCTGGGGTGTGGCAATGCTACCCAACCATGTACGTAAATTGTGTAGACGTTGAGCGTCTTGATTTTGATCTTGTAGTGTTGACATAGTCGTGACTCTTTGTGGATTTTCTCAATATTTCTTTTGACGCGAGAATGTGGTTCGTGAATTTAGCTTAATTGCGAGCTAGCTAGTGATTGGTGTCTGCTCTGTGGGTAAAAACCTAATAAATAAGTCATTGTCTTAGCGATCATGATTTCTTACTGGCTGGCGTTTGCGCCTATAATAGTCAGCTTTTAATTGGCACATAGTAGTAGTAACTCGTATTAGATGGCATCGACAACAATCACTGAGCAGTACAAAATCTGCACTTGCCCGTATTTGTCTTATTAATTACCCATTTAATTTATCTTACTATCAAGCGTTTAGCGCCAGAGAAACATTTAACTTAATGTCATCAACTAATTATTCTATGCGTAGTAACAGCAAACGAAGCAAAGGCGTATTATCGCATTCATCGTCCTCCGCAGCTATGGTTCCCGCAAATCCGGTTTTTGCTAAGACGCTGATCGCTAGCTTCGTATTGATGGCATTCACCCCTGTTTATGCGCAAACGCAAGAGGTCGCAGTCAAGACGCAAGAGAGTAAGACACTGCCACAGACTACCACTACCGAAAAAAAATCTACGACTGCCAATAAATCCGCAAACATAAAAGAAGTTGATAGCAGTCTGGCGCCTACGATAATTCAAGCTGAGTTGGTGACAGGGCAGCCAGAAAAGGTGATTAATCTGGATCATCTGGTGGAAGTGCGTCGCGGTAATTTGCATTTTAGTGCAGATAAAGCGACATATTCACAAATTGAAGACCAACTTGATGCCTCAGGTAATGTGGTGTTAAAGCGCAATAGTGATTGCTATCGCGGTGATCTGCTGCGTATTGTGATCGAGACTGGCGCTGGCTTTGTGACCAATCCGACCTACTTCCTGGCAAAGAATAATGGTCAGGGACACGCAGAAAAAATCGAATTCGAAAACGAAGAAAAAGCCAAGATCATTAAAGGGACTTATAGCACTTGTGAAGGCTTGTCGCCAGATTGGTACCTGCAAGCCGATACCATGAATCTCGATACGGGTTTGGATCGCGGCGTCGCAGGGAAATCGGTACTGTATTTTAAAGGCGTTCCCATCATGGGCACGCCGTCCTGGATGAATTTCAGTTTCCCTTTGTCGGGCGCGCGCCATTCTGGATTGTTGCCCCCCACCGTTGGGCATTCCAATAAAGGTGGTGTTGAATTCGGTATGCCGTATTACTTCAACATCGCACCTAACCGCGATTTGACCGTGCACCCGAAATTCATCGCACGTCGTGGATTACAACTGGGGCTGGAAGGTCGTTATTTGGGCGACACTTATGCGGGTGAAACCGCGGTGGAAGCGATACCTGATAAGCTGACTGACACCACACGTTACGCAGTATCCTCGATTCATAGACAAAATATCTTGCCTCAGATGGTCTTTTCATGGAATTTGAATAGAGCCTCGGACAATGATTACCCCGCCGATTTTTCAAATTCGACCGCGAAGACGGCGCAACGACTATTGTTGCGCGAAGTAGGGCTTGATTATTACGGCTCTTTTTGGAATGCGAATTTACGTTCGACCAGTTATCAGGTTTTGCAAGATATTACCGCGCCGATCACGCTGCCGTATGAACGTTTGCCGCAGTTAAGCTTTCATGCCGGGCAGAGCGATGTATTTGGTTTGGATTGGTCAGTCGACGCCTTGGCCACACGTTTTTGGCATCCGACCTTGATTCGTGGTCAACGTGCTGTGCTAAACCCGCAAGTCTCTTTCCCCTATATTCAACCATCGTTTTTTGTGGTGCCTAAGATATCTTTGCACGCTACCAGCTATCAAATCGATAATCCTGGTTTGGGCAAACCAGATAGTTTGCAAAGAACCGTGCCCAGTATGTCTGTTGATAGTGGTTTGATTTTTGAACGGCGCGCCAGCTTGTTCGGCGAGCAAATGACACAAACACTGGAACCGCGTTTGTTCTATGTGAATACGCCGTTTCGTGATCAGAAAGATTTCCCGCTTTTCGATACCGCGCTTGCCGATTTCAATTTTGCACAAATTTTCAGCGAAAACCGTTTTACAGGACATGATCGCATCGGTGACTCAAATCAGGTCACCACGGCCTTGGTGTCGCGCTTTATTGAAGACAATGGGGCTGAGCGCTTTAAGTTTGCTTTAGGTCAGCGTTTCTATTTCAATACGCAAAAAGTGAGCTTGGACGGTAAGACCAACCCTAGCCGCTCGGATTTACTGTTGGCAGGAAACGGGCAGTTGTCGGATACTTTGTATGTAGAAGCGGCTTTGCAAGTGAGTCAGAGTGATCGTCAGTCGGTGCGTTCAAATTATGCCATTCGCTGGCAGCCGGCGCCCAAGAAAATACTCAATTTGCAATATCAATTTCAACGTGAAGTTTTGAAACAGTTAGAGCTGTCGGGTCAATGGCCGATGGCCCACCGTTGGTATGTGGTGGGCAAGAGTAATTACTCTTTGCAAAATAATAAATTGGTAGAAGGTTTGGCAGGCTTTGAATACCGCGCTGATTGTTGGGCTTTGCGCTTTGTGGCCCATCGCTTTGCGACCACCAATTTATCGAATAACTCCGGCTTTTCTATTCAGCTGGAGTTGAACGGATTAGCACGCTTAGGTTTTGGCAGTAATCCAGTGGAAACTTTGAAAAAGAATATTTCAGGTTATCAGTCTACGAATTAGCGTGTATATTGCAGCTTTCGCCAGAAAACGGCGATAAAAGACGAGGTAAATTAGCAAGACCTCATTTTTTTATGAATTTTGGATCACTATGCGACACAATTTGCACATGAATCAATTGAAACGCCAGTCAGCACTCGGTTTATCCGTATGTTTAACCGCCTTATTCGGAATCACTATTGGACTCACTACGTCGCCAACGGCGTGGTCGCAGGCCGTAAAAACGCCCGTGGCGGCGCAGGCACCAGCCCAAGCGCAAAGTCAGGCTAATTCGCCCATCGCACCGATCGATGATCCTTTAGCGCAGACCGCCAAGCCGGCACCGAAAAAAGTCTCCAGAGCGCAGGTGGTGAACGGCATCGCTGTCGTCGTCAATGATGAAGTGATTACCAAAATGGAAGTGGAAGACCGTCTCAATTCCATAGAGCGCTCTCTAAAAGCGCAAGGTACTCCCTTGCCAGCACGCGCTGATCTGGAAAAACAGATGTTAGAACGCATGATCATTGATCGCTTACAAGTGCAGCTGGCAAAAGAACAGGGTATGCGCGTTGATGACATCATGTTGGATCGCGCCTTGCAACGCATGGCTGAGCAAAACAAAACCTCATTGCAAGAGTTGCGCAATCAGATTGAACGTGATGGAACCTCGTTTGCTGCCTTCCGTGAAGAAATTCGCGATGACATCATGATGCAGCGTGTGCGTGAGCGTGAAGTCGATAGCAAAATTCAAGTGTCAGAGTTAGAAATCGATAATTTCCTTGCCGCAGAAGCAGTCGCGCCAAGTAAAAATCAGGAAATCAATCTGGGTCATATCATGGTGCGTATTCCAGAAAACGCGACACCGGAAGTGATCGCCCAGCGTAATGCACGCGCCCAAGAAGCGTATAAAAAATTACGCATAGGTGAGGATTTCGCGAAATTGGCAGCAACCTATTCTGACTCGACCGAGGCGCTGAAAGGTGGCGAAGTGGGTTGGCGCGAACAAGATAAGATTTCGCCTCAATTTATGGAAGCGGTCAACAAGATTAGTTTCGTTGGTGGTTTCTCTGAAATTATTCGCAGCCCGAATGGCTTTCATATTCTGAAATTATTAGGTAAGCGTGATGTAGTGCCAGTCGCAGCCGCCAATACGATACAAGAATCCAATGTGCGCCATATCTTAATGCGTCCAACACAATTGTTGACTGCGGCACAAATCAAAACAACTTTGATGGAATTAAAGCAGAAGATCGCTAACAAAGCAGCGACCTTCGAAGAGTTGGCGAAAACCAATTCGATTGATTCTTCCGCTGTCAAAGGCGGTGATTTGGGATGGATACGCCCTGGCGACACTTATCCAGAGTTCGAAGCGGTCATGAATAAATTGGCGCTCAATGAAGTTAGTGATCCGGTAGAAACGCAATTGGGTTTCCACCTGATTCAAGTGACTGAGCGTAAAGTGACTGAAGACTCTAAAGAACGCAAACGTGCCGAAGCGCGCCAGTCTGTGCGTGCTCGCAAATCTGAAGAAGCTTTGCAAGATTGGTTGCGTCAATTGCGTGACCGCGCTTATGTTGAGTTCCGTAATGAGCAGAAATAAACTTAGCGCTAAGCTAAGGCTCAGTTTCTATACTAAACATAGTAACAACGATCAAAGATAATGGGCTCACCTTTACCTGTCATTGCCATTACCGTTGGCGAGCCTGCCGGCATAGGGCCAGAAATATCCTTGCTGGCGGCTTGGGATTTGCGAGCGCAGGTAAGACCTGTTTTGATCGGTGATGCCGCATATTTGGCGATGGTCGCGCATGATCTGAATAAAAATATTCGACTTATGGGCGTTTCGCAGCAAGCCTTGCGCAACAACGGATTGCCGGGTTGTGGCAAAGATCAAATTACGGTTATTGATTGCCCTTTGTCGGCACACGTGGTGGCGGGTCAACTTGATCCGCGTAATGGTCGCGCGATTTTAGCGACTTTAGATGTGGCGGTTGAGGCTGTGCAGCAAGGCTGGTGCGATGCTATGGTGACCGCGCCACTGCAAAAGAGCACGATTAATGATGCTGGCGTTGCCTTCACCGGACACACAGAATATTTGGCGGAGCGCACAGGCACGCCTCAGGTCGTGATGATGTTGGCATGCGAGGCCGCTGACCATTTGCCGCAAGCCTTACGCGTTGCTTTAGCCACCACGCATTTACCTTTGCGTGAAGTGCCAGACGCTATTCAATTCGATCATTTGCTGCGCACCTTGCAAATCATTCATAGCGACTTGCAAGAAAAATTCGGTATCAGTAAACCCAAAATTTTCGTCACAGGCTTAAATCCCCACGCTGGCGAAAATGGTTATCTGGGACGTGAAGAAATTGAAGTGATCAATCCTGTGATTCAACATGCGCGTAGTTTGGGCATAGATGCACGCGGTGCTTTTCCCGCTGACACTTTGTTTCAGCAAAAGTACTTAAAAGATGCTGATTGTGTTTTGGCGATGTACCATGATCAAGGCTTATCGGTATTGAAGCATGCCAGTTTTGGTTTGGGTGTGAATATCACTTTGGGACTGCCCTTAATCCGTACCTCAGTCGATCACGGTACCGCGCTTGACTTAGCCAAACTAGGCACAGGATTGGCGGACGCCAATAGCATGTGCGTTGCGATTCGTATTGCGGCGGAAATGGTGGCACGGCAAGCTGCCAGTCGAGGTGCAACACCTAGCCCGAATGGACTGGCTAAATAATTTTTCTATTTGCGCTTGGTTTGAACCGTATTCAAGTTCTAGTCGCTTTCTTCAATAAGAATTCAAAAAACATGAAACACATCGCACGTAAACGCTTCGGGCAAAATTTCCTCACCGACCAGCAAGTATTGAATGACATCATCAGCGTCATTAATCCGCAGCGGGGCGAGAGCATGGTTGAGATCGGACCGGGCTTGGCGGCGATGACACGTTTGTTGCTCGACGGTTTGGATCAGTTGCATGTTGTGGAGCTGGATCGCGATCTGGTTGCTCGCCTTAAAAAAAGTTTCGATCCAAAGAAATTAATCATCCATGAGGGTGATGCTTTGCAATTTGATTTTGCATCAATTCCAGTCAATGAAGGCAAGAAGCTGCGCATCGTTGGCAATCTTCCATACAATATTTCCAGCCCCTTGTTGTTTCATCTAGCCGAGTATGCCGAGCAGGTCGAAGACCAACATTTCATGCTGCAAAAAGAAGTGGTAGAGCGCATGGTGGCAGAGCCGGGCGGTAAAGAATATGGCCGGTTATCGGTGATGCTGCAATGGCGCTATCACATGGAATTACTGTTCATCGTGCCGCCTACCGCATTTGATCCGCCACCGCGTGTCGATTCGGCGATTGTGCGCATGATACCGAAAAAAGAAAAACTGCCATGTAAGTTGCAGAACTTAGAACAAGTGGTGACTAAGTCGTTTTCACAACGTCGTAAAACCATACGTAACTGTGTCGCTGGTCTTTTCACCGAGCAGCAATTAATGGATGTCGGCATTGATCCACAACTGCGTGCCGAAACCATCCCCTTAGAACAATACGTCGCACTGGCGAATCTTTTGCCTGCTTAAATAGAAGCTCCTGACGCTATGAATCTCACCAATACTCCTGAATGGCAAGCCTTATTGGATCATAAAGCGCGCTTGCAAGATCAGCACTTACGCGATTTATTTGCCGATGATGCAAATCGTTTTAAGCATTTTTCTTTAGAGCTCGATGGCTTGCTGGTTGACTATTCTAAGCAGCGCATCGATGCCGCCGCACAAAATGATTTGATCAAGCTAGCGCAACACGCCAAAGTGGAAGACTGGCGTGATCGCATGTTCGCCGGTGAAAAAATTAATTTCAGCGAGAACCGTGCCGTTTTGCATACCGCTTTACGTCACACCGATTTTACGCCTTTCCCGAGCGCCGACAACGATGTGATGCCCGAGGTTCACGCGGTGCGTAAACAGATGCGCGATATCGTCGAACGCGTACGCAGCGGCTTATGGCGCGGCTTTAAAGGTGATGCAATACAGAATATTGTGAATATCGGCATCGGTGGCTCTGACCTCGGGCCGAAACTGGCAACACGCGCTTTGTCAGCTTTACAGCATCCCGGTTTGAATTTCTATTACGTGTCAAACCTGGATAGCGCCCATCTGGCACCGCTGTTGGAAAAACTTGATCCGCATACGACCTTGTTTATCGTGGCGTCGAAGACTTTCACGACACAAGAAACTAGCATCAATGCGCACACCGCAAGAACATGGTTGCTGGCAGCAGCGATGGAAGAGTGGGCAATTGCCAAACACTTTATTGCCGTGACATCGAACCCGAGTAAAGCCCACGAATTTGGTATTCCTGATGCGAATATTTTGCAAATCTGGGATTGGGTTGGTGGCCGTTATTCGCTGTGGTCTGCGGTTGGCTTGTCGGTTGCATTGGCGATTGGTATGCGCGGCTTTGAGCGCTTGCTGGAAGGCGCTGAGACTATGGATACGCATTTCTGTAGTGCGCCCTTGGACAAAAATTTACCTGTGTTGCTGGCCTTGATGTCGATTTGGAACACAAATTTTCTTGGCGCAGAAACCACAGCAGTACTGCCTTACAACGAATCCATGCGGCATTTACCGGGCTTCCTGCAACAGTTGGAGATGGAGTCAAATGGCAAGACCGTAGGACGTGATGGTGAGCCGTTAAGCTGTCGCGCCAACCCTATCGTTTGGGGTGAAATTGGCGTGAATGGTCAGCATGCGTTTTTTCAGTTGTTGCATCAGGGCGGCTGGTTAATCCCTTGTGACTTTGTGGTCGCTGCAAGCAGTGATTATCCTTTACCGGGGCATCAGGCGCCACTCTTGGCCAACTGTTTAGCACAAAGCTCCGCATTGGCATTTGGTAAGACTGAGCAACAAGCGCGCATAGAATTAGCAGCGGCGGGTTTGCAAGAAAGCGAGATTGCGAAACTCTTGCCGCATAAAGTGTTCGCCGGTAATCAACCTTCCACCACGATTTTGATGACCAGCTTAGATCCGTTTCAATTAGGTATGCTGCTGGCACTGTATGAACATAAAGTTTTCGTACAAGGTGTGGTCTGGGGTTTGAATTCTTTCGATCAATGGGGCGTGGAGCTGGGTAAGCAATTAGCCAATAGCTTGTTGCCAGCCTTGGAAGGCAATCAGACTTATGATGCCCAGCTTGATGATTCTACGCGTGGTTTGATCGCTTATTTCCGGCGCTATGGGAATAACTAAATCCCCGATTAGTTGGCGCCCAATTGCAGTGACTTCACCAAGCGTCGCCCAATCCATTTAATGCCGTGTAGGGTAAAAAGTTTGATGAGATCACAGCAGTTCTAGGCGTGATTGTTGCTAAGGATAGAATCACTTCAATACAGCAAAAGCGGCTAAACCCTGCCTCGAATCGGACTAGTATCTGTGCCTGCCCATACGCACCGATTTGCTCATTGAGGCCTGCACTCTTAGATAAACTATATGGTTTATCGTCTTAAGACAGTATCATGCTGATTTCTTTCATTCATCCTAGGTGATTGCAGTGCTCAGTGCCAAATTTCAAATCTATTTCCTTATTTTGTTTAGCGTCTCCTCGTCTGCGGTGGCGCAATTATTGCTCAAAATTGGTATGTCGCAGCCAAGTAGCCAAACCAGCGCGACCGACGCAAATTGGCTCACATCGATAATCGCCCTCACGCAAAATTACTGGGTAGTGGGTGGACTCGGTCTTTATTTTTTTGGTGCTTTAGTGTGGCTCAAAGTCTTGGCGAAAGTGGAGTTGAGTTTTGCTTACCCCTTTGTAGGTTTGGGATTTATTTTGACCATGCTGTTTGGCAAATTATTTCTCGGTGATGCGATTACTTTACAGCGTTTTCTGGGTACTTGCCTTGTGGTCTCTGGCGTGTTGTTGATCGCGATTGATAACAAAGCCTAGTGGCGCTTTTTCTCGCAATTTAGTTTCTCTTTTTTATAATGACACTTCCTACCTCGCATAATTCATCTACCGAAGTCCCTTTAGTGGTTGATCTCGACGGCACTTTGATTTGCAGCGATATGCTGCTCGAATCGGCGATTCGACTGATTCGCCGCAATCCTTTGTATGTATTTTTGATTTTTCTCTGGTTATGCCGAGGTAAGCGGCAATTAAAGACACAAATTGCAAGTCGTGTAGATATCCCTTGCGCCTTACTGCCTTACCATCAAGAGTTGCTGAGCTACTTGAAAGAACAGTTTCGATCTCATAGAAAGTTGGTATTGGCAACCGCCTCTGATCTGCGTTATGCACAGCAAGTCGCCGCGCATTTGGGTATTTTTTCTGAAGTTTGGGGTACTAGCACAGCGCGAAATTTAGCGGGTGAAAAAAAGGCCAAAGTCTTGCTACAAGCCTATGGCGAAAAAGGTTTTGATTATGCCGGCAACGCGACACCGGATTTGAAGATCTGGCAGCACGCGAGGCTAGCCATTGTGGTGAATGCCTCCGCGGGACTTGAACAGAAAGTCAGATCAATTGCCGAGATCAGTCGAGTATTTTCTTCACCTAAGAACTTCGTCAAGTCGGTTCTCAGAGCGATTCGTGTCTATCAATGGGTTAAGAATTTGCTGATTTTTGTCCCCCTATTTGTCGCCCACCAGTGGTATCAAACGACAGCGATCTATTTATCGGCGATGGCTTTCATAGCGTTTTCTTTGTGTGCTTCGGCCATTTACTTAATCAATGATTTGCTCGATTTGGATTCTGACCGCGCTCATAAAAGTAAGCGAAATCGTCCCATTGCCAGCGGCAATTTATCGATATTGACCGCGGTCTTTTTAGTCTTAGTATTATTGTTGCTAGGATTGCTGGTGGCGCGCTTAGTCTCGAATGAATTTTGTTTCATTCTTGGAGCCTACCTGATCTTGACTAGCGCTTATTCGTTTTATTTAAAGCGCATTGTCTTAATGGACGTCTTGTTGCTTGCATTTCTGTACACCATCAGGGTCATCGCTGGTGCGATTGCGATTCGGGTTGAGCCTTCGTTCTGGCTACTGGCCTTTTCTATGTTGATCTTTACCAGCCTGGCCTTGATAAAACGCTGCGCAGAATTAAAATCCCTGAAATCACAGGAAAAGCATGCAGCACACGGACGCGATTACTTAGTCAGTGATATTCCGCAGCTCACTAGTTTGGGGACTTCAGCGGGTTATGGGGCGGTTGTGATTTTGGCGCTGTATATCAATAGCCCTGACGTCGCGCGACATTATCTGCATCCGAAATTTCTTTGGATGCTGTGCCCTCTGTGTTTGTATTGGTTAGGCCGGATGTGGATTACCACCGGTCGTGGGTTAATGCATGATGACCCCATAGTCTATGCCGCGAAAGACAAAGTGAGTCTGTTGATAGCTGCCTTGGGTGTGGTGATGGTGCTCTTAGCTTTGTGATCTTGCTGAGTATCGCTCCACCATAGTCTGTTATGCAATGGTGGAGCCTCAGGTTTACAGTTTGACTTCGCTTAGACGTTCAATTAATTCGATTTTGTAGCCATCTGGATCTTGCACAAAGGCGATTACGGTGCTGCCACCTTTGACTGGGCCTGCTTCGCGTGTCACCTTACCGCCACGTGCTTTGACCGTTGCACAGGCTGCTGCCGCATCTGGTACGGCAATCGCAATATGACCATAGGCGGTACCCATCTCATAAGATTCAACGCCATAGTTATAGGTCAACTCCAATTCCGCATGCTCGGGATTGCTGCCAAACCCTAAGAACGCCAGTGTGTATTGATATTCCGGATTATCGGAAGTTCGCAATAATTTCATGCCTAAAATCTCGGTGTAGAAATCAATAGAGCGTTGCAGATTGCCGACGCGTAGCATGGTGTGAAGTAGGCGCATGGTGAGTTCATCGTTAAAGTAAAAACGCTATTGTAACGCTGAGTTTGAAAGCGTGTTCCTGAGCACTCATTTGATGAAAGTCCAAGTGCCACTACGTATATCTTGCACGCGTCGATTCATGCTTTGCCGGATCCAGCGTAAAAAAATGAATCGTTTGATACCAGAAAGATTGCTACCGTGTTTCGCATAGAATTCATCAGGCGAATCAAAAATACCAAAGTCATGATTGATGCCTTCTTTTTGTATGTAGGTGTCGGTGCCGCGCCATTCGACCTGCGGTTTCGATAGCGAAGTGGTGGCGATGCCGTAGCCGCAAAAAGCGCCATCCGTTTCTTTGAACCGCGCCTGCACACTACGTAAATAGGCTTGATCGAGGATAAATCCTTCCAGATTAATCCAACGATTTTGATGCCAAATCTCTACCCAACTATGAATAATGCTGCGTGGTGCAAGCACATAAGCAACGCCACTGATCGCCCCTTTTTGTAAAGCTTTATTGATCGTAAATCCGTGCAAGCGACACGGGATTGCGCACTTGCGTAGTAGTGCCATAATCAGTGTGCCTTTGGTATTGCATTGCCCTATCCCGTCGGCCAAAATGCTAGACGCTGGTAAATCGTCGGACTCATTGTAGCCAAACGCAATCTCGTTTTGCACGAAATCATAAATTTGAGCGATGCGTTGTTCCATAGGCAGAGACAGCCAGCCTTTGCCAGTGACGAGTTGAGTGATGCTTAAGTGATTGAAATCCAGTAAATTGGTGGGATTTAGAAATTGTTCCATAGCTAGCCTTGCCTATTGAGTAGAAAATTATTGCGTAGATAATCGTTACCCTAGTATGGCTATACCCTTTTACTTAGTCTTGAACGAAACTGCTGAATTTACGTTTTGAGTACCAGATGGGATAGCAAACTATGCGGTGTGACACCCAACATTGCAAGGAAAGTCCGTGAGAAATGCGCTTGGTCAGAGAACCCCGCCGCATGTGCCGCATCGATCGCGCTACTGCCATCCAAAATCGCTTCTAACGCGACGATTAGACGCAGCCATTTTCGGTAGCTACGCAAAGGCATGCCAGTTTGTTCGCGAAACCAGTGTGAGAAACGCGAATCGGACAAAGCGATAGCTTGCGCGAGTTCGCTCCGTTTTGAATTTTCTGCACTGATTTCCTGATGAATTTTTTGCAGAATAATTGGTAGTCTTGGATCGGGCTTTGCTGCTGTGCGATGGTGCTTAAAAAAATCCTGGCAATGTTGATGCAAGTTCTTGTTGGAATTTTCTAAGCTAAGCAGGCTTCTGAAAAAATCCGCAATTTTCTGTGGTAATGCCTGAACTGAATGCGAGTCTTCCAGATGTTCACACAAGGCCGTAGCCAGCGTGGTGGTGGGATCAAAAAATAAAGAGAGATGGCGTGGAGCGATCAAGCGATGTTCTACACCAGCAGGCACAAAAATAGCATCGCCTTGGAAACTCACGCCAGCGCTCAATATAGTGAATGCTTGGTCTAAGCGAACAATGCATTGATGCACCCAATGTGCGTGTGAATGATTGTCGCCAGATTGCCCGATGAAAAAAGCGAAACCCGCATCGATACCGAGTTCGCCAAACCATAATCTGGAATCGGATTGTGGATTTGATGGTCTGGGCATGAGAGCGTTTATTTAAAATACAGGTAAATCAGCGCTCGCATGTAGCCGCAGTTTTCGTTTAGCGTGTTCGTACTCAGGGTAGATGGACTCTACCGTCGCCCAGAAATCAGCGCTGTGATTCATTTCACGCAAATGCGAAAGTTCATGGGCAACCACGTAGTCGATAATTTCAGGAGAGAAGTGTATGAGTCGCCAGTTCAAACGTATCTTTCCTTGTGATGTGCAAGAACCCCAACGCGTACCTGCCGATGACAAGCTCATGGAGTGATAGCTCACGCCTAAACGCTGCGCAAACACCGGCATACGTTGATTGAAGATGCGTTTGGCTTCTTGTTGCAACCAGCTTTGTACCCGATCTTTCAGTTGTTGTTCATTAAAATCAGGCGGTAGTGAAATGTGTAAAATGTCTTGCTCAGCATCGTGCACCACCGCAGCACGACCTTGATGGGCAATCCTTAGCGTCAGCTGTTTTCCAAGATACGGCAAACGTGCGCCATCTTCCCAACGCATGCTTGCTTGCATGCGCTTATTTGCCAGCTCGCGTTTCTCACGTAATTTACTGATAATCCAGTGCTGTTTTTCCTGAATTGCTTGTTCAATATCCGCCAACGTGACCCAACGTGGTGCGGTGATGCGCAAGCCTTCATCCGCAATCAGAAAGCCTATGCTGCGACGCTTAGAGCGCCGTAATTCATATTCAAGGACTTGATCTTGAATCAGAATTTGACGCTTGCGCGTTTGCGTACTGCTGTCGGTGGGATTATTCGATGTGTTTGGTGCGGCAGGGGACTTGTTGACTGTCAGATCATTGCTAGCAAACAGATCGTTAAAGAAATCTAATTGCAGCGCACGTTGCAAGCCTTGGATGAAGGAAGCTTGAGTGGCTCTAGCAGCTCGTGTAGCTTTAGTAGATTGAACAGCGGGCATAGGACTCTCTCAAAACGATCAAACTGTCACGTTCTGAATCTTGAATAATCCATGGTTCAGAACGCGATTTAAGAGTGTAGCACGGCTTTGGTTTGGAGATTTACTTGTAGACCTGTGGCGAGATGACACGCATTTCCGCTTCTATCCATTCTTCGACTTTTGCCATCAGTTCAGTCGCATTCATATCGCCTGGTGCGATAGGTTTACCGACTGAAACCGTAATCAGGCCGGGGCGTTTGATGAATGAATTTTTAGGCCAGCATTCGCCTGAATTTAAGGCGATAGGAATCACAGGCGTATTGGTCTCGATCGCGAGGCGTGTGCCACCACCTTTGTAATTACCTTTTTGGCCAACCGGAATACGGGTACCTTCGGGGAACATAATCACCCATTGACCATCAGCCAGACGCTTGCGCCCTATGGTTACGACTTGCGCAAAAGCGTCTTTGCCTTTGCTGCGATCAATAGGAATCATTTTCATCAAAGAAATTGCCCAGCCAAAAAAAGGAATATAAGTGATGGATTTTTTGAAGACAAATACCAGCGGGCGTGGCGTCGACATTAATAAGAATATCGTTTCCCAAGCAGATTGATGTTTGGATAAAACAATCACCGGACCATCAGGAAAATTCTCATAGCCACGAGTCTCATAACGAATGCCGCAAATGACTTTTGCCGCCCAAATGATGAAGACGTTCCAACGTGCAGTGGCCCAATAACGTTGGTTATACGGCAATGGCGCAAACAAGAAGCAAATCGGTGCCCAGATCACGGTTGCGATGATCATGACTAAAGCGAAAATTAATGAGCGAATAAAACAAAAGGCTGAGTACATTGTGTTTCCTAAATTAATGCTTGCTGCGAAGGTTTCTTTATACGATGGTGTCGTTATGTGTGCTTAATAGGCTGTCGACCATACTCGCCAGATCAGGATGCACCTGCGTTCCCGGCGGCAGACCACCTTTCGTTAGCGTCGATTGTCCTTTGCCGGTAAGTACCAGATTCGGGATGCAACCTAGCATAAATCCAGATTGCAAATCGCGCAGGGAATCGCCGACACAATGCACACCTTTCAAAGACAGATTGTAACGTGTCGCGATTTCTTGCAACATGCCAGGCTTAGGTTTGCGGCAATCACAATTATCGTCGGCGCTATGCGGACAAAAAAATACCGCATCGATCATGCCACCTACTTGCTCTACGGTCGCATGCATTTTTTGATGAATCGCATTCAAGGTCGTCATAGGAAATAACTTGCGTGCGACACCTGATTGATTCGTCGCCACCACCACCGTATAACCAGCCTGATTCAAACGTGCAATTGCTTGCGCCGAACCGGGGATTATCTGCCATTCATCAGGAGATTTGATAAAGGCATCGGAGTCATGATTAATCACGCCGTCACGATCGAGGATGATGAGTTTGGTGGTGGGTGTCATCATAGCTTTCTTAAGTTTTTCAACGCGGTTCAGAATATGTTTGGTTGTAAACCCCCTTCTCCCGCAAGCCGGAGAAGGGGCGGGGATGAGGGTGGTTCAGACTTGTAAATGCTAAACGTGATACTCAAGACATCCAGTTTTATGTTTAAGATTCTGCAATATCTTTATCACCGCTGAGCCACCCTCACCCTAGCCCTTTCCCGCGCTTGCGGGAGAGGGGACATTAGTGTCGCTTAAGCCGCCAACTTAGAAATATCCGCTACCTGATTCAACATAATGTGTAACTCTTTGAGTAGTGCCAATCGATTATTACGCAAGGCCAAATCATCGGCATTCACCATCACATCATTAAAGAAGCTATCAACACCTTCACGCAAAGCCGCCAAGGTTTTTAATGCGCCGGTAAAATCACCTGCAGCATACGCCGCATCAACACCAGGTTTGACATCACCCATCGCTGTATACAGAGCTTGTTCTGCTGCTTCTTGCAACAGCGCAGGATTGATAGCGCCCGGTGTGCCTTCGGCTTTTTTCAGAATGTTCGTAATACGTTTATTCGCCGCCGCCAGCGATGCAGATTCTGGCAAGGCAGCGAAACTCTGCACCGCTTGCAGGCGTTCTACGATGTTATCCAAGGTGTCAGGATTTTGTGCCACGACTGCTTCGACTTCATTGGCACTAAATCCTTTGTCTTTCAAATAGCCTCGGAGTCGGTCGTAAATGAATTTTTCTACATCGACACTTGAAAAACCAATTTGCTCTAATATTGTTCTATCGTTGGGCCACGGCAAATCAATCGTACATAACAACAATTTTTTAAGCGAGAGATTTAAGCGTTTTTCCACCAGCATACGCAAGATACCAAGCGCATGACGACGCAAAGCAAATGGATCTTTATCGCCAGTGGGTTGTAAGCCTATGCCCCAGATACCGACTAAAGTTTCTAGCTTGTCGGCCAAGGCAACGGCAGTACCGGTTGCAGTCGCTGGCAATGCATCACCAGCGAATCGTGGTTGATAATGTTCAGAGGCTGCTGCTGCAACATCAGCATGTTCGCCATCGTGCTTAGCGTAGTAAGTACCCATGATGCCTTGCAACTCTGGGAATTCACCGACCATATCAGTCAATAAATCGGCCTTCGCCAACAATGCACCGCGTTCTGCTAGTGCAACATCAGCACCTAGTAATTGGGCGATATGGCCGGCCAGTGTTTTGACACGCTGCGTGCGTTCGGCTTGGCTACCGAGTTTATTGTGATAAACCACATTCGCCAATTGTGGCAAACGATCTGCCAGCGTTTTTTTCTTATCTTGTTCAAAGAAGAATTTTGCATCCGACAAGCGTGGACGTACCACGCGTTCATTGCCTTGAATGATGTGTTCTGGTGTGTCTGTCGCCAAATTAGAAACGATCAAAAAGCGTGAGCGCAATTTGCCAGCGGCATCGGTGACGGCAAAATATTTTTGATTGGTTTGCATGGTCAGAATCAGGCACTCTTGCGGCACCGCCAAGAATTCTTGTTCGAAATGGCATTCATAGACGACTGGCCATTCGACTAAAGCAGCAACTTCATCGAGTAAAGCTTCAGGCATCAGAACTTGATCGCCATTCGCTTTCGCTTGCAGTGCGACACGGATTTTTTCTTTGCGCTCGCTGACATTGGCGATGACTTTACCTTGCTCAGCTAAGGCTGCACTGTAGTGATCAGCGTGGGCAATCGAAACTTCTCCCGCAGACAAGAAGCGATGACCTTGCGTGATGCGACTTGCAGTTAAACCTAAGGCAGCTAAAGGCAAAATGTCCGCACCGTGTAAGGCGATGATGCTATGTACCGGACGTACAAAATGGACTGTTTCACCGTCAGGACGTTGATAGCTCATGACTTTAGGAATCGGCAATTTGCTGATCGATTCTTCGAGTGCTAATTGCAAACTGCCAACCAAAGCTGTGCCCGGTGCGGTGTAGCTGTAGAAGAAGCTTTCAGCTTTGCCATCGACTGCGCGTTCTAAGTCAGCTACTTGCAAATTGGGGAAGCCGAGCGCTGCAAGTTTTTTTGCCAATGGTGGTGTGGCATTGCCATTGGCATCTAAAGCAACTGATACCGGCAATACTTTTTCACGCATTTGTTTGTCGGGAGAAGTCGCGCGTACTTTAGTAATGCTGACCGCCAAACGACGCGGTGAGGCAAAGCTGGTAGCGACAGAATCCGCTTCTAAAAAGTCACGTGACTTTAAACCATTGACGATGCCAGCAGCAAAGGCTTCACCGAGTTTGGCGAGTGCCTTTGGTGGTAGTTCTTCTGTAAATAATTCTAGTAAAAGTGTTTGATTCATTTCGATCTCGATTCTGTTCTTTTATTCTGGCTTAAGCGGCTTCGGTTGCTGCAGTGATTGCAGGCTTATGCTTGTCATCCGCCGCACACATAGGGAAGCCGAGTTTTTCGCGGGAAGCATAGTAAGCAGCGGCGACCGCACGTGACAGATTACGAATGCGACCGATATACGCTGCACGCTCAGTGACCGAGATAGCGCCACGCGCATCGAGCAAGTTGAAGGTGTGCGCCGCTTTCAAAATCATTTCGTAAGCAGGCAAGGCCAGAGATTTTTCAGCGACATTTTCTGTAATTTCCAATAAGCGCTTCGCTTCTGATTCGTAATTGGTGAACAAAGAGAATAGAAAATCGGTATTCGAATATTCAAAATTGAAAGTCGATTGCTCCACTTCATTTTGATGGAACACATCGCCATAAGACAAACGCACGGTTTTGCCGTTTTCTTCACGTTCAGTCCACACCAGATCGTAGACGTTTTCAACGCCCTGCAAATACATCGCCAGGCGCTCGATACCGTAAGTAATTTCACCGAGGATAGGTTTGCAATCGAGGCCGCCGACTTGTTGGAAGTAAGTGAACTGGGTGACTTCCATACCGTTCAGCCAAACTTCCCAACCTAAGCCCCAGGCACCCAAGGTCGGGTTTTCCCAGTCATCTTCGACAAAGCGAATATCGTTTTGTTGCAGATCCAGACCCAAGGCTTTCAAAGAGCCGAGGTAGAGATCCAGAATATTTTCCGGTGCCGGCTTCAACACCACTTGGTATTGATAGTAGTGCTGTAAGCGATTTGGATTTTCGCCATAACGACCATCCTTAGGACGGCGTGACGGTTGTACATAGGCAGCTCGCCAAGGCTCTGGACCAATTGCACGTAAAAAAGTACCCGTATGCGAGGTGCCCGCACCCACTTCCATATCAATCGGTTGTAACAGGGCGCAACCTTGTTTGTCCCAATAGTCTTGCAATGTCAAAATAATTTGTTGAAAAGTGAGCATAGCTCTTCTGCCTTTTTTTGCTGGATTTTAAATTAGGTGCTTACCTGAGTTCGCGCTATCAATTTAGAAAATTGCCATGCGGAACTAAGAATTTTATAAACCTTAGATTTTAACCTTTTTTTCAGGCGCTCCGACTGCTTTGGCCTTGCTTTTCACTCTAAATCAAGCGCTTTTTGTCGGTTTCGCCGCATTCCAGGCTAGCGGTCGTCAAGTTCGCATCACTTCCACTATACTTTCTCGCTCAGTCGTCATGCGCTACCGTACTTTTTTCATTCCTTTTAAGTTTTTAGTGAGATTTCTTATGCTATCGCTACGTGGTTTTCTTGGAAAGTTGCCTTGGTTTATGTTCATGAGTGTTCTGTTGGCTGGCAATGCTGCCGCACAGGAGCCGGTTTTAGAGCTAAAAAATGGTGAGCAGATACAACACTGGACTCGTTCTGCCTTGTTAGCGCAAGCCAGGGACATCAGTATTGCCAAGGATTCTGCCTATAAACGCAGCATGAAATATCGTGCGGTGCCGATTGCTCAGCTATTGCCAAAAGTGGATAAGTATCCGTCGGTGCAGTTCGTTGCTTCCGATGGTTTCGTCGCCAACATCTCGGGTAGCGACCTCGCCGGAAAAGGCCAAGCCTATTTGGCAATTGAGCCTGCCGATCAAAGTTGGCCCGCGGTCAATCCGGATAATCCTGCCAAAACTGCCAGCGCGGGGCCGTTTTACTTGGTTTGGCTGACGCCTGAAGCGGGAAAAATCAGTAATGAACAATGGCCATACCAGCTAGCAAAAATCAGTGTTGAAGCGCCTTTGTCTCAGCGTTATCCGCAAATCATTCCTGTCGCGGCTGCGGGGGAAAAGAGTCAGCAGGCGCTACGTGGTATGCATATTTACATCAAAAATTGCGCGGTGTGCCACACGATGAATGGCGGTGGCGATGCGGCGATAGGACCTGATTTAAATCTGCCATTTAGTCCTACCGAGTATTTTCAGGAACAATTTTTAAGGCAATTAATACGTCAACCCGCCTCGGTGCGCAGCTGGAAACAAGCGCTGATGCCTGGCTTTGATGAGCAGACTATTTCTACCGCAGATTTGGATGACCTGATTGTGTATTTCAAAAAGATGAAGCAAAAGCGTCAGTCTTCTGGCGCCGTAAAGGCAAGCAAACAGTAATTTTGGTAGGAACTGACGCTCTAAACCCCTTTTTTTGCATTCTGTCGCAATCCGCTGGTGAGCCTAATTCGACTTGCTTACACTGCAGCCATCAGAGAAGCAAATCTTGTTGAAGCAAACTCAAACTCAAACTCACTAAGGGGAACAAAATGAAAACGAATACACGAAATATCTTTATCGCGATAGCCATTATCTTCAGCCTGTTGTTGATCAGCTTTTTTTCTATGGACCCTTCACACATCGTGATTGATGGCGAAGAAATTGGCGATATCGGCGGCTTTACCGGTTTTGTGCTGGCCTGCCTGATCGGCTTTGTGGCTTTATTTTTTGCCTTAAGTGTTACCGGTTTGGTATTAGCGATGGTCGCCGTGGTCTTGGTGGTGGTATTGGGTGCGGTCTTAGGTTCATTCGCAATCGCCTTGTTGCCACTGATGATTCCATTCTTGATTTTGTACGGTTTATTTTCTTTGTTTTCACGTAAAAAAACAGCATAAATCAGCCACTTAGAATTTTGTAAAATTTACTATCACCGTATCAAGTCGGAGAACAACATGAACAAGCAAACAATTCGTCGCAGCCTGCTCGCCACGGCTCTAGTCCTTACCGCCTTACCGGCTTGTGCTGATTGGGGAAATTGGTTGAGTAAAAGCGTGGAGGGCTCTGGCAAAATTCTGAAACAAGATCGCGTTGCTAAGGATTTTCGTGCCGTGCAGATTTCGGTTTCAGGCAAAGTCGAGTTGAGACAAGGCAGCCAAGAGGGGGTCTGGATAGAAACCGACGACAATATCCAAGCCATGTTGGAGGTAGTAGTTGAAGGAAATACTTTGAAAATACGTAGCAAAGAAAAGAATGTGCATCCAAAAACACGTACTTTAAATATTGTGGTTAATTTTAAGAACATAGATGACATCGCTCTAGAAAATTCAGGAAGCATAAAGAGCGACAAATTGCAAAGTACTGATTTGAAATTGCGTATTGGTGGCTCTGGTGATCTGGAAATTGCAGACTTAAAAGCCGACACCTTGAGAGTCTCAATCGGCGGTAGTGGCAGCTTTACCGCTGCTGGCAGCGTCGCTCAAGTGTCTGGTTCTATCGGTGGTTCCGGTGAGCTCGATATGGCGAAATTAGCAGCAAAGGATGTACGTATCAGTATCGGTGGATCGGGTAACGCCAGTACTTGGGCAACCGAGAATTTAAATGTCAGTATCGGTGGATCCGGCAAAGTAAATTACTATGGCGATCCGCGTGTGACCAAGTCCATCGGAGGTTCTGGTAGCGTTAACCGTAAAGGCAGCGCACCCTAAGTTTCGACAGCGCGATTGAAAAAAGTGAAGGCGGCCAAACGGTCGCCTTTTTTACACTCGATTTGAGTCACGATGGAGCCGTTATGAAGCGGTGAGAGTCTGAGCGAAACCAAAGTCCGGGTTGAGGTTTCAAGCAGTTTCATTTGATACAAACTCGCTTCATCATAGGGACTAAGTATTTATCGCGGTAAGGATTGATCTATTTCCCTCGTTGCGCTTTCTGCAATGCCTCACTATGATGGCGGCTATGCGCCTAATTCTCCCAAATTCACAACTTGTTTCGTCACATGCAATTATTTCCCCTCTGAGTAAAACGGGGGCGCCATGAATTTGCTCGATAGCTTTTGGCACGCTCTGCAACTTTTACTCTCGGCGGATACTGATTTGTGGCAGATCATAGGCCTGTCCTTACGCACCGCTTTGTGCGCTTTGTTGATCGCGACACCAATTGCCTTGATTTGTGGCTACCAATTGGCGACATATCGTTTTCGTGGGCGCCGCTTTGTCATCTGGCTGATACAGGCTAGTCTATCTTTTCCTACCGTATTGATAGGGCTCTTGCTCTATCTATTATTGTCACGTCAAGGATATTTGGGTGCCTGGCATTGGCTATTCAGTAGCAAAGCACTGGTGTTGGGGCAAGCTTTGATTGCCTTACCTATTTTGATCGCCTTTATTTTTACCGCGGTGCAGGCCTGTGATCAGCGTATAGCGGAAACCGCCATTAGCCTGGGCGCCTCCGCTTGGCAAGTGATGTGGACGGTATTGCGTGAGGCGCGCTTTGCGGTGATAGCGGCGGTGATTCATGCTTTTGGTCGTGTTATTTCTGAGGTGGGTTGCGCCATGATGGTGGGTGGCAATATCGCAGGCGAAACTCGTACCATGACCACCGCGATCGCTTTGGAAACCAGCAAAGGTGAATTTGCACAAGGGATTGCCTTAGGCATGGTCTTGCTGGTAACCGCCTTATTAATGAATGCGATTTTATTGATACTGCAAGGCGATGCGGGGCAATCGGGACGCGCCTTATGATATTTGAAAAATCAGGCTTGCCACCTTTATTATCGATTGATAAGTTGAGCAAATCTTTCGCCGACCGGCCCTTGTTGGCGATAGAAAATTTTCATTTGCAGCAATCGAGTGCTTATGTTTTGACGGGTATGAATGGGGTGGGAAAAACTGTTTTCTTGCGTATCCTGGCTGGATTGGAAAAAGCCGATGCATTGGTCTGGCATTTTATGGGACAGCCTCAAGTGACGCGGCGCTATCCTGCCATGATGCGGGATGCAATTGTTTATGTGCATCAGCATCCTATTATGTTTCAAATGAGTGTCGTGCAAAATATCGCCTATGGATTGCGGGTGCGGCATTATGCGAAAGCTGAAATCGCTGAGCGTACCGAACAGGCATTGCTATGGGCGGGACTTTGGGATTTGCGTGATCGTTTACCACAAGGATTGTCTGGTGGCGAAAAACAAAAAATCGCACTGGCGCGCGCTAAGATTTTGCAACCGAAATTATTACTGTTAGATGAGCCCAGTGCTAATTTAGATGGCCAGGCCAGAGAACAAATTATCGCCTTGATACCAACACTAGTGGCAGAAGAAACCAGCGTAGTCATGGCTTGCCACGACAGAGATTTAATTAATTTGCCCTCCGTGCATCATGTGAAGTTGCGCGATGGTCGTATTGAAGAACGTAGTACAAACATACACAGGAGTGGGGCATGAGATCGATGAAAATCAATACTCAATTGATACGCAGAATCGCTAGCTGTTTGATTGCTGGCGCCTTAACAATCAGCTTATCTGCAGTGGCGCAAGAGACGATTAAATTGTCAACCACCACCAGTACAGAAAATTCGGGTTTATTAAAAGTTCTTTTGCCAGCTTTTGAAACCGATACCAGGATCAAAGTACAAGTGATCGCTGTCGGTACTGGAAAGGCTTTGGAATTGGCAAAAAATGGTGATGTCGATGTGGCCTTGGTACACGCGCGCGAAGCGGAAGATCAGTTTGTCGCAGCCGGACATGGCGTGCAGCGACGTGATGTGATGTTTAATGATTTTGTGATAGTCGGACCAGAAAATGATCCCGCCGGCGTCCGAAAAGAAAAAGATTTGATAAATGCTTTAAAACGTATAGTCGATAGCAAAGCACGCTTCATCTCGCGCGGCGATAATTCCGGTACTGATGTGATGGAACAAAAATACTGGAAACAACTAGGTGATAAGCCAAAAGCGGGCGCTTATGTATCAGCAGGATTAGGCATGGGTGAAGTCTTAACCATGACAGCAGAAATGCAGGCTTACACGCTGAGCGATCGTGCTACTTACGCTGCCTATAAAGCGAAGACAGGTTTGCAAATAGTGTTGGAAGGCGATAAACGCATGTTGAATCCTTACGGCATTATTGCGGTCAATCCTGCGAAGTTTCCTGAAGTGCGTTTTGCCGCTGCCATGAAATTGATAGAGTGGATTACTTCGGAACAAGGCAAGAAAAAAATTGCTGCGTTCAAGGTGAATGGTGAACAGGTGTTTTTTCCCTACTAGTCTGAAACTCACCGTGGCTTGATGCTGAAATGGCTATGCTGCGATATTGAATGAGACAACATGAACAATGATTTGGAAGTAAGTCAGGATTTGCCCGCGTATCCCGGCATCGAAATGGGGCGCATATGTCTGGTGCAAACTGTCGAGCAATTAGCGTTTGCGGAAGAACAGTTGCTGCGAGCGACGGTGCTAGGTTTCGATACCGAATCAAAGCCCATATTTAAAATAGGACAAAGCTCGGATGGCCCGCATTTGATTCAATTGGCAACCCGCGAATATGCATTCTTGTTTCCCGTTCTGAATGCTGCGCAAGTGGCGTTCGCTACACCTGTGTTGAAAGCAGTATTAGAGTCCAAAACTATATTGAAGGTTGGTTTCGGCTTAGGTGACGACAATCAGAGACTTTTGCATAAATTAGGTGTGAAGATAGCCCATGTTCTTGACTTGTCGCGTGCACTGAGCGACAACCGCAAAAAGCAAATGGGTGCGAAGCGCGCGGTAGAACAATATTTTGGACAGGTCTTGCAGAAATCGAAACGAGTATCGACTTCAAACTGGGCTGCCGATACCTTAAATGAGCGTCAGCTCAAATACGCAGCGGATGACGCACAGTCGGCGCTGCTGGTGTATTTGGCTTCAGCTTTAGCGCCTGCAGAAAAGTCGTAGAGGGAAGCTAGAAAAAGTCACGTCACGCAAAAACATCATTAGCATTGATTTTGATGGATCGTGGAACTTGATATCAGAAATTGGGTCTGAGCAACTTGTTGCACGAGATCTGCTTTGGGCAATTTTGCCCCTTAATAAAAGGAAGTCTATGCAATATGTTAAACGTGGTATCCAGTATGTCGTGAAGTCTGTGTTCTCGCCCGTCAGCGGTTTTGCCATGGTGGCTTCACTCGCTGTCATATTGTCAGCTGTAAGTGGTGCGGCGCATGCCGATGGTTTGAGTGATTTGAAATCGGCTTTAGCTCGATTGCAAGGACAGACACCATTGAAAGCGGTGGTCGAGGCAAAAACCTGGAATCGTCAGGGCGAAGGCAAAGAGTTAGAAGAAACGCATGGCGCTGCCAGTGTGTCGGTGGAAGAAAGTGGCCGTGGATTGCATGTTTTGTACAGCAAAGAAATGTTGGTAAAGTTGGAGGCGGAAGAACGTTTAAAAGAGAAAGATAGTAAGGCCAAGACCCCCACTTTGTCTGCGCTAAATGAAGTGAATTCTTCAGCCTTGCGACCGATGATTTCTGCAGCGGGTAGTCTGACACGCAGCATGGAAAAAGCCACATATAAAAGTGAAAGACCCGATAACTTCAATGGCAAACCAGCACGTTTGCTAAGCTTTGAATTGTCTATCGATAAGTTATCGGAAAAAGATCGTAAGTATATGAAGAAGTTTGATGGCAATCTGGATATCTGGATCGCAGCTGATGGAACACCCTTGGCGAGTCGCCAGACGCAAGCTATCTCAGGACGTGCTTTTATCGTGATTAGTTTTGAAATGAAGAATGAAGAAGAGTGGGTGTATAGCACTTTGGGTGATCGTTTGATCGCACTGAAAAAAGAAAGTAAAAATAGCGGTTCCGGTATGGGTGAAAAAGGTGAAGGCAAGGTCACAAAAACCTTGCAGATACAAGCCCTATAAGACGACATAAGTCAAAAAAATAAAGGAAACATGATGAAGCTCACTATGCAAAATTCAGTACAAGTCGCAGGAAATTTTTTAAACTCAAGTTGGGTCTTGCGTCCCGCGACAGCCTTAGTGTTGGTGCTGGGTTTGCATGCGGTCAGTGTGCCGCAAAGTGCCTTGGCGCAAAACGCTAATGATAAAGCCGTGACCAGCGCGAATGCGAGTCAAGCAAATAAAAAATTAATTACGCATGAGGTCTATGCGAACTGGCGCAGCATACAAAATAGCACCCTCAGTCGCGATGGACAGTGGGCTGCTTATGCTTTGATTGGACAAGAATCGGACGGTGAAATTGTCGTAAAAAACTTGCGCGATGGACGCGAATGGCGTGCGCCGCGTGGCAATGCCCCTGTGTTTAGTTTTGATGGTAAATATTTGGCTTTTGCGGTCGCGCCTACCCGTGCAGATCTAGAGAAAGCGAAGAAAGCGAAAACGAAGGCAGAAGATGCACCTAAAGCTGGCGTTGGTGTGATCGATTTGGCGAGCGGAAAAGTGGAAAGTATAGAACGCGTTAAACGTTTTAGCTTTGCAGAAGAAGGATCAAGCTTATTGGCAGTGCTGTTGGAGTCGCCAAAAGAAGTGAAAAAAGATGCTAAGAAAGACGAAGCGCCAAAAACTGACGCTACAACTGAAGATGAAAACGCTACCTCATTTGATGTGAGCGACGAAGATCAGCAAGCGGTAGTTGGCGTAGCTACTGCCGCTAAAAAGAAAGAAGCTGGTACTGAGCTGATTGTTTGGGATCTGGCAAAAAATAAAAAAACCTCAATCAAAGAAGTCGCAGATTTAAGCTGGAACAAGTCGGGAAGTTTATTGGCGTATGCGGTATCTGTGAAAGACACCGCGAAGGATGGCACTAAGGATGCGGCTAAAGAGCCAGTAAAAGCCGACAAAAAAGAAACAGCACAAGAGCAGGCAAAGGAAGTCAAACCAAATGCGAAGACAGTCGCAACTGCTCCCATCGCCAGTGCGGCAGAGGGTGTATATTTGTGGTCTGCTGATACTGGTGAATCGAAAACAATCTTGCAAGGTGCTGGTAGCTACAAACATATGCGTTTTGATGAAGAGGGTAAGCAATTCGCAGTGCTCAGTAATCGCGACAGCCTTGCCAAGAAAAAAGACGCAGCAAAAGATGCCAAGAACGATAACGATGTTTATAGTCTATTCTTTTGGCGTGCAGGTGATGACTATGCGCGCTTGTTAGTCAACTCAGACTCTAATGGAATGACAAAAGGCTGGACGCCAAGCGAACATGCGGACTTGAGCTTTAGCAAAGACGGCCAACGCTTGTTTTTGAGTACCGCAGAATTGCCTAAGCCCGCAGTAAAAAATGCGCCTGAGCCTATGAAAGTGGATCTCTGGCATTGGAAAGATCCAGAACTGCAATCAGTACAAAAAGTGAATCTAGAGCGCGATAAACAAAAATCCTATCGCGCTGTTGTGCATTTGGCGGATGGTAAATTTGTTCAATTGGCCAATAAATTAATCCCACAAGTCATACTCAACGACAACGCGCAATTTGCGATGGGCGTTAGCACCTTACCGTATCGTCATCTAATGTCTTGGGATAGCTTGTACTACGATGCCTATGCCGTTGATTTGCAAAATGGTCAGGCTAAGATGTTGATAGAGAAGACGCGTTTTATGCCGCAGTTTTCACCGGCAGGTAAATACCTCCTTAACTTTGATGCGGACAAAAGTGTGTGGTGGTCTTACGCTACGCTTGATGGTAAGAAAACCAATTTAACCGGACATATCAAAACTCACTTCGAAGATCAACAGCGTGACACGCCAGACCCGAAGAATGCGTTTGGCGTAGCGGGATGGTCCGCCGATGACGCGAACGTGGTTTTGTATGATCAATTTGATTTGTGGGAAGTCAATTTGCAGAGCAAAGCTACCCGCAATTTGACCGCAGGCTTTGGACGTAAAAACCAATTGGAATTGCGTTACGTGCATTTGGGCGATAACCGATATTCACCGCAAACGAAAGCGCTGCCTAGTGATAAATCATGGATCTTGGCGGCGACGCACGATGTCAATCAATCGACTGGTTACTACAGTCTGAATCCGCAAGTACAAACACCGGTGGAACCTAAACGTCTGATACATGCCGACAAATTAATTACCGGCTTGATCAAGGCAAAAGAGAGCGACACGACCTTATTCACACAACAGACTTTTACTGAATTTCCTGATTTGTGGAGCGCGGATTTGAGTTTTTCTGATGCCAAGAAAATCAGTTATGCCAATCCTCAACAAGCGCAATACAACTGGGGTACGCAAGAGATGATTGAGTACACCAACGGCGATGGTAAGAAAATGAAGGCTTTGGTCGCCAAACCAGAAAACTTCGATCCTAAGAAAAAGTATCCGATGATGGTCTACATCTACGAAAAGATGACTGACAATATGCATCGTTTTGTGTCGCCAGCACCGGCACAAAATATTAACGTCACCCGCTATGTCAGCAATGGCTATATCGTCTTGCGTCCCGATATTGTGTACAAAACAGGCTACCCGGGTAAGAGTGCTTTGAACGCGGTTGTGCCCGCGGTACAACAGCTGATTTCGAATGGCTATGTTGATGCCAAGCGTGTCGGTATTCAAGGGCATAGTTGGGGGGCATACCAGATCAATTACATCATAACGCGCACCAATATGTTCCGAGCTGCGGAAGCCGGCGCTTCGATGGCAAATATGGTCAGTGGCTATGGTGGCATACGTTGGGGGGCAGGCATCAGCCGTGCTTTCCAATACGAGCGCGGACAAAGCCGTATCGGTGGTACCCCATGGGATAGCACCGCTAAGTATGTAGAGAACTCACCGATATTTGCGATTGATAAAGTACAGACGCCGTTCTTGACTGTGCATAACGATGACGATGATGCAGTACCTTGGTATCAAGCGATTGAGTTCTTTTCCGCTTTACGCCGTTTGAATAAAGAAGCTTACTGGTTTAACTACAACGGCGAAAAACACGGCTTGCGCGATCGTGACAACATCAAGCATTTCACCGTGCATATGAGCGAATTTTTTGATCATTATTTGTTGAATAAGCCGCGCCCGGAATGGATGGATAAGCCCATCCCTTATTTGGAGCGTGGTCAACGTGACGTGATGGGCCAGTTTGTGCCCGCGAAAGCGGAGGAGAAAAAGGCCAACTCAGAGCTGAAGTAAGGATAATTGGACAACGCTACTCAGATAAAAAACTAGGCGGCGTTGTCCAAATCAGTTCAGTATAAAAGGCACATTTTTAGAGCGTAGCTTGCTTTACTCTGGCGCCGAATCCCAGTGTTAGTTGAACCTTAGATTGCATTCAATGCTGCGCTCATGATGGATGCGCTATCTACCCCAAAATAGTCACGCAGGTTTTGACGCGTGTCGCTGCGACCAAATCCATCAGTGCCCAGAGTCTTATAAGTTCGCTCTGGTGGAATATAAGCGCGTATGCTTTCTGGCACTGCACGTACATAGTCACTTGCGGCGATGACTGGTCCTCCACAACTCTGCAATAATGAGTTGATATGGGGGAGCGCCTGAGCATGTTGTTGTGCCCGTTCACCATCTCGCGCCAATTCGCTCCAACTGGTGACGCTGATGACGTGCACCGTCCAGCCTTGCGCAGCTAATTGCTCGGCGGCGTTTATCACTTCGATCAAGATTGCGCCGGAACCCAATAAGGTGAGCTCTTTTGCAGTATCTTGACTGTCGCTTGTTAATTTTTGTAGCAGGTAAGCACCTCGAATAAGATCGGATTCTTTACCATCGATCAGATTGCGTTGCTCGTAATTTTCATTCATTAAGGTGATGTAGTAGAACACGTCTTGCTGTTCGACCAGCATTTCACGCATACCATGATCGAGTATGATCGCCAATTCGCTGGCAAAGGCCGGATCATAAGCCTTGCAGTTGGGTATCGTTGCTGCTACCAGATGACTACTGCCATCTTGATGTTGCAAGCCTTCGCCGCCCAGTGTCGTACGACCTGAGGTCGCTCCTAACAAGAAACCACGTGCACGTTGATCGGCGGCTGCCCAGATCGCATCGCCAACCCGTTGAAATCCAAACATGCTGTAATAAATATAGAAAGGCAACATGGGGAAATCATGCACGCTATAACTAGTTGCGGCAGCAGTCCAACTGGCGATCGCACCAGCTTCACTGATGCCTTCCTCCAGAATTTGGCCATCAATTGCTTCGCGATAGCTGAGTACAGAACCTATATCTTCTGGCGCATATTGTTGTCCCTGGCTGGAATAGATGCCGACTTGCTTAAACAGATTTGCCATGCCAAAAGTACGTGCCTCATCCGCGACGATGGGAACGATGCGAGGTCCCAGAGTAGCATCTTTTAGCAGGCTGCCTAACATGCGCACAAAGGCCATGGTAGTGCTCATTTCCTTCATGTCTTGTTGCAGGGCGAAGTTGGCATAGTGACTCAATGCGGGAACATCGAGAGTGCTGCTCTTAGCTTGACGCTTGGGTAAGTAGCCGCCCAAGGCTTGACGCTGTTGATGCAAATAGCGCATTTCTTCACTATCTTCAGTCAGTTTGATGAAGTGCAAGGCTGCGGCTTGTTCGTCGCTGATAGGCAAGTCGAAGCGACGGCGAAAAGCGATCAAATCATCAGCATCAAGTTTTTTCTGACTATGGGTGGTCATTTTTCCTTCCCCCGCACTACCCATGCCATAGCCTTTCTTGGTGTGAGCCAAGACTACGCTGGGGCGTCCATTTTGTTTGCGGGCAGCCGCATAAGCTGCATAGATTTTAATCGGATCGTGGCCGCCTCGTTTAAGTTGATCTATCTGTGCATCGCTCATGCCTTCTGCCATTTTTTGCAAAGCGCGGTGTTGGCCAAAAAAATTGCTGCGATTGTAGGCGCCATCTTTGGCCGCGAAACTTTGCATTTGCCCATCGACCGTGTGAGCTAAGGCGTGCAGCAAACTACCGTCGTCATCCTGGGCAAACAAACCATCCCAATCGGAACCCCATAGACACTTAATCACATTCCAGCCAGCACCTATAAACAAGCGTTCGAGTTCGTCAATGATGCGACCATTGCCACGCACCGGACCATCTAAGCGCTGCAAATTGCAATTGACCACCCATACCAAATTGTCCAGGCCTTCGCGTGCCGCCAGCGTTAAGGCGCTCATGGATTCGGGTTCATCCATTTCACCGTCGCCAAATACGCCCCACACCACACGTTGACTGCAGTCGAGTAATTGCCTATGGCCAAGATAACGCATAAAGCGCGCATGATAGATAGAGCTGATAGGACCGATACCCATGGAGCCAGTGGGGAACTGCCAGAAATCAGGCATCAACCAAGGATGGGGATAGCTGCATAATCTACGTGCGCCATGTTTGTCGGCAAGGATTTCCTGCCGATAATGCAGCAAGTCATTCTCATCTAAACGGCCTTCCAAAAACGCACGGGCATACACGCCCGGTGCGCTATGAGGTTGGAAGAACACCAGATCGCCACCGTGTTGTGCATCTTTGGCGTGAAAAAAGTGGTGATAGCCGGTTTCGAATAGATCGGCGGCGCTCGCATAACTGGCTACATGACCACCGAGTTCGCCATACGCTTGATTGGCACGCACCACCATCACCAAGGCATTCCAGCGCATGATAGCACCTAGCTTTTTCTCTATCTCTATATTGCCTGGGAATAGAGCTTGCTGTTCAAGCGGCACGGTATTTCGATATGGCGTATTTAAGTGCGCCTCCCATTGCACTCCATATTGATGTGCGTCGCTACTTAACATATCTAATATCTGGCGGGCACGGGCTTTTCCTTCGACCGCAGTTAAAGCGGAGAAGGCTTCGCGCCATTCAGTTGTCTCTTCGGGATCGGGGTCAATCATGGACGCGTAATTAGCGTTCATAGGATTTCTAGCATTCATGTTGGTTTCTTTCTAATCTCTATCAACTTGTGAGAACTTGTGTGTTGATGTTTTATGTTTGCTCTAATGCTTGTTCAATGTCGGCGAGAATATCGCTCAAGTCTTCTAGTCCGACTGATAATCTGACCAGGCCATCACTAATGCCATGCGCGGCTCTTTGTTCCGACGTGTAGGTGGCATGGGTCATGCTGGCCGGATGTTGTGCCAGCGATTCTGCATCCCCCAAACTAACGGCGCGGGTCACTAGTTGTAAGGCGTCCATAAATCGGATACCGGCTTGCATGCCACCACGCAGTTCAAAAGCAATCATGCCGCCATAGCGTCGCATTTGTTGTTGCGCGATTTGACGTTGCGGACAACTGTCTAAGCCTGGGTAGAATACTTGCGTCGTCTGAGCATGTTCTTCTAAACTCTGTGCGATCACTTCCGCACTATCACAATGCCGGTCTAAACGCAGCGACAGAGTCTTTAAACCGCGCATCACCAAGTGCGCATCATGCGGTGACAAGACCGCGCCTGTCATATCTTTGAGTCCGAATAGGCGTACTTTTTGTGCTAACTCTGGATCAACAAAGGCGGCTGCCCCCGCCATTAAATCGCCATGACCTCCAAGATACTTGGTGGCCGAATGCACGACCACATCTGCGCCTAAAGTTAAAGGCTGCTGTAAATATGGGGTGCAGTACGTGTTATCAACTACGGTCAGTGCGTGGTATTGATGCGCCAATTGTGAGACGGCGGCGATATCGACGAGCCGCATATTTGGATTGGCTGGCGTTTCGAAATACACCACTTTGCGTTTGGCTTTGCTATCGTCTAAAGCGGCACGTAATTGATCCAGATGACTCATATCGACAAAGCGAACTTGGATACCAAATTGCGCCAACCCTGTATTGAAGAAGGCGAAAGTACATCCATACACCGTCAGATCGGCGATCAATTCATCACCTGGTTGCAACATGCTCCAGATGCATGAAGTGATCGCACCCATACCCGATCCAAAGACGACCGCGCCTTGCGCCTGTTCTAGACTGGCGATTCTGGCTTCTAATAGAGCCAGCGTCGGATTCGATATACGGGTATAGAAATGCCCTGCCTCTTCCCCTGCAAAACATGCCGCGCCATACGCAACATTGGGGAAGGCAAAAGTCGATGTTTGATAAATTGGCGGCACCAGCGCGCCATGATGCTGTGCCGGATCATAGGCGTGGTGAATCGCACGGGTATTGAATCCAGCAAGCGGCATATTGATTTTATTGGTCATGAGATGGCTCGTTCTTTATCGATGTTTTAGATTAGTGTCGTATGTGTTTGAATGCTGCCACGTACTGGTATCGCTTGTGCCATACTCATTGCATTCGGACTGTGTTGTTGTGCTTGTTGGCGTAGTTGCTCAAACTGTTCTGGCGTCCCATCGCCGCTGACATGGATCAGGTAGTCTATGCCTTGTAGTTCTACCGTGGCCTGATCATTGACGCCCAGAAAACCGGCCAGATCGAGTTGACTCTTAACTTGTATGCTTAAGCTGGAGAGTTGAATGCCCATGACCGAGGCACCGACTAAAAATGCCACTATCATGCAAGAGCCAAATCCAGATAGCAGGTATTCTTGCGGGCTAGGGCTATGGTTGCTGCCGCCTAGTTGTTTAGGCTCATCAACACACCATTGAAAATCGCGCTGAATTCTTTGATCGCCGACTTCCATCGGTAAGCAGCGCACTTGACTACGAGTGCCGGACAGCCATTGCAATTGCACGCCATATTTTGCGATGCCCATGCCAGGTGTTTGTTGAATTTCATTTGACATTTCAGCCAGTGCGCTGAGATTGATTCCGTTTTTCATGTTGCGACTCCTGTATTAAGAATGGTGATCTAAAGTGCTAATCCAAAGTGGCTAGCGCTTGCGCCAAATCGGCAATCAGATCTTCTGGATCTTCTATGCCTATCGACAGGCGCACGCAGCCGGGCGCAATGCCTAGTTGCGTTCTTTGGTCTGCGGTATAAGCCGCATGCGAAGTATTAAAGGGCAGGCTGACCAAGGATTCGACGCCACCTAAACTGGTGGCTTGCCGCATTAAATGTAGTTTGTTTAAAAGCTGTAGCGCGGCCTGGTCACTGCCAACCGCAAACGACAACATGCCACCCATGTTTTTGAAAAGTGTGGAGGCTAGTGCGTGATCAGGGTGACTGACTAAACCGGGGTAAAACACGTGACTAGTGCGCGCATGATTCTCTAAAAAGTGCGCGACCTGATACGCACCTTGTTCATGCGCCTTCATACGTAAAGCTAGAGTCTTTAAGCCTCGTTCGAATAGAAAGCAGGCGTGCGGGTCGAGACAGCCTCCATAAGCAAGCAAACGCGGCCAAATTGCATCGATATATTTACGCGCACCGACCACCACACCCGCCACCAGATCGCTGTGTCCGTTTAAGTACTTGGTCGCCGAATGAATCACAAGGTGCGCCCCATACTCAATCGCATTCATTGCGATCGGTGTCGTAAATGTCGCATCGATCACTAGTCGTAAACCATACGCTTGTGCCAGCTTTCCTAATGCGGGTATATCGACGACTTTAAGTAGGGGATTGGTTAAGGATTCGAAATACAACAACATTGTTTCCGGTCGTATTGCTGCTTCAATCGCTGCGATGTCACGCGGATTTACATAGCTGACCGAAAACCCCAGTGAAGGCAATTCATGATGGAAAAAATGGTAGGTCCCACCATATAACTCATTGGACGCGATCACATGCGCAGACTTATCTAACATTGACAGGATCGTAGTTGAGATTGCCGCCATGCCGCTGGAAAAAACGATGGCAGATTCTGTCTTTTCTAATGCCGCCATTTTCTCTTGCAGTGCCCACTGACTAGGATTGCCATAGCGTGTGTAAATGAAGCGGTCGCGCGCATAGCCTTGCGCTACCGCTTGATATTGATCTGCACCCAAAACGAAGGTGCTGGATTGATAAATGGGGGTACCGACCGCACCCGTCACCGGATCATCATAGGTACCTGCGTGCACGGCGATGGTGGAAATTCCAGCGCCAGGGCAGTGCTCTTTTAAGCGATTGACACGCATAGAAGGTCCGGCTTGTCGCTCTCTATGCATGGCATTTACCCAATGGGCAGTGCCGACCCCGGCAAGCTTGGAGTGGGGATCACCTTTGATTGTCGCCGATCCTTGCGATGTGTTGTGTGCAGTGCTATCGGCGAAAGAACTGGTGCTGCTAGTTGACTTGTCTTGGCTCATAGTGGCTCGCTCAGTGATTAAAATGAAAGCTGGAACGACTCTATTGTCATGCAGTATTTGAGCAAAATTTTGGTAAAATAGGCTTCTAATTCGTCATTTATTGGATGTTTTATTCGCTAATCGTTTAAATTAAGGTTAAATAAACCTATGAAAGATTTTGATGTCACGGATAAGAAAATCTTATTCGAGCTACAAAGAGATGGACGTCAGACCATGGCCGAGTTAGCGGAAAAGGTCAGCCTGTCGCAGTCACCGTGTTGGCGACGCGTGCGTCAATTGGAAGAGACTGGAGTGGTACAGAGTTATGGTGCACGCTTGAATCGAACGCGTTTGGGTTTTGGTGTAACTGGCTTCGTCCATCTGCAAATGGAAAATCACACTAACGATATGGCAGCTGCGTTTGAACGCGAGGTGGTAGCGATAGCACAGGTCATATCTTGCTATAACTTATCGGGGCGGTATGACTATATGCTAGAAGTGATTGCGCCTGACTTGGAGGCGTTTTCTAGTTTGATTCGTAACCGGATACGCAGCTTACCCGGCGTGCGCGAGATTGCTACGAGTTTTTCTTTGAAAGAAGTCAAGCGCGCGGACGTGCTACCAGTGTTGTGAGGCCAAACTGCGCGCCGTTTTTCTTTCGAAGTAGACTTATTGAACGGCTCTGCTGAACGTATAGCTTTCTTGCCAAACCACTGTGCCATCGCGGACTTTGCGGATTTGTGCCTGTATGCTGTTGGCATTCAGTTTGGTATAGGTTAGCGTGGTACCTACCTCGGTCGCGATTCCTTCGCATAGCAGTTGTTGGGCATCAGCCTGCACCACTTTAAGACGCAGCGGCTCTTCCTTGCCGCGGGTGGCTTTGTCGATTGCAGGGCCAAAAAAACGCAGCCGTAGGATGAAGTCTTCACCTTGTTTTTCGATTAGCAATAACTCGAAAGCTTTGCTCTTATTCTCTTCCATCGTGCGAGAAATGCCGAGTAAAGAGTCGCCTTGTAAAGACCAATGCTCATCAATCTTTTGCCGGGCATTGGTGGCTTGCCAACTACCGTGTAGCCAATGCAGGTTTTGCACATCTATGCTGGCATTCACCGCGGTTTTAGCTTCCTGTGCAGTAGCTAAGGGCGCGAGATAAAAGCCAATAATCATGAGGCTCAATGCCAAGAATCTAGGTAGATATTGCATCTTCATCTCCTGGTTGAATAACAGCATATTACCCTATGATCTAGGGTATTGATGCTTACATGGAGTGCAGTGTGTTGAGTTCTTGCTCCCCACACAAGTGCTAAATAGCAAAAAAAGCAGGGTAAAAATTTATATTTATGTGCGGTTTCTGACCAAGCTAAGCACTGAATGGTCTCTAGCTTCAGTGCAATTTCGATTTTGTTCAGCTATCGTTTTTATTCCAACGATCTTGCAAAAACTCAATCAATGCTAGCCCCGTCGCCGACATGGGGCGGGTAGCACAAACGCCGTATACACCACTTTCTCTTCCCTGCCATTCCGGTAAGATCTGAATCAAGTCACCCGTATCGAGTGCAGCTTGGACGGTTACGCGTGACAAGAAAGCGATCCCTAACCCAGCCATTGTGAGCTGTTTGACAGCGTCACCATTGTTAGCACGAAGACGCCCGCGCGGCCGAAATGAGCGTTCACCATTAGAGCCGATAAGTCGCCATTGCTCACCATCTCGATTGATACTAAGGACTAGGCAATGGTGATCTTTGAGTTGCTCAATGTGCAGGGGCGTGCCGTGAGCCTTAAGATAGGCGGGGGATGCTACCAGCACGCGGCGATTGTCTAGCATTTTTCGTGCGACCAGAGAAGAGTCTTCAAGCTGACCGATGCGTATCGCCAAAGTGACAGCTTCCGCGACAATATCCACGTACTGGTCGCTCATGACTAAGTCGAGTTGAATATCGGGATAGTTAAGCAGAAACGCCGCAAGGTGGGGTAATACGTGACTGCGTCCAAATGATACCGGGATACACAATTTGAGTGTGCCGCGTGGCGTAGCGTTTCGTTCACTTAGCTGTGCATTTGCCAAACGCAATTGTTCCAGTGCCTGCGCACATTGATCGTAATAGCGCTGCCCCAACTCAGTTAAGGACATCGCCCGCGTGGTACGGGTAATCAGCGTGGTGCCCAGTTCAAGCTCCAGAGCTTTCACCAAACGACTGACCGACGATGCGGTCATTTGAAGTTCCCGCGCAGCCATCGCAAAACTTTGATGTTCAACGACTTTGACGAAAGCCTGGATATGGTGAAGTGATGGCGTATTCATTGCTTCTCTGTAGGAATGAATGAATCAAAATAGTAGCTATTATCAACGCAATTCGCAATGGTTAAACTAGCTTATTCATTATTCTGTCAGTCAAGGTATTTATGTTACAAGTTCTGTCCTCCCCAGAGTTGCCCCACACTAACGGTCACTATTCTTGCGCGATCAGTCATGCAGGTCTGTTGTATTCAGCGGCGATTTTACCGACCAATACGGTGCCGAACCATCCCTTATGCACAGCCGATTTTGAATGTCAAATGCGACAATTGTTGAGCAATTGTGCAGATATCCTTTCCGCTGCAGGAAGTGCCAGAGAAAAACTCATTTCGCTCAGCTTCTACATCACTGATTTGAGCAACTGGGAGAACCTGGATCGCTGTGTGGCGGAATTTTTTGGCGCTCATAAACCCTGTCGTAGCGTTATTGCCGTCCCACAAATTCGCTATCACTACGCCGTTCAAGCAAGCTTTGTAGCCGCGCTCTGATTCACTTATTCACATCAATTCATTTCACATGTCACATCCCCATCTATTTCACATCAACGTATTCACCAAAGATCTATTTCGCGGCAATTCGGCAGGCGTTGTGCTTGATGCAGACACGCTTACTACCCAGCAAATGCAGGCACTGGCTCGTGAGCTCAAACATTCAGAAACGGCCTTCGTCATGAAGGCGCTTGACGACGATCATGACGTGTTTATCCGCTACTTCACACCCACGACGGAAGTGCCTAGCTGTGGACACGCCAGCATTGCCGCGCACTTTGCAAGGGCGCACAAACTCGCCTTAAACGATACCCAACTGCGTCAAAAAAACGGTGCCGGTATACAGACGGTCTATATAGAAAAAGGCGCGGCCGACTATCGCATCACACTACGGCAAGGGGAGGCCTGGTTTGGAGATCCGCTATCACTAAATTTTCGCACTCAGATTGCTCAGGCATTGGGTTTGACGATTGACGATTTTATTCCTGATCTGCCCGTGCAAATCGTCTCGACCGGACATTCAAAAGTCATTATTCCGCTACGCCAGGAGGTCGATATTGACGCCATCTTGCCCGACCACGCCGCATTAACACAACTCAGCGCAAGGCTAGGCTGTAATGGCTTCTTTCCCTTTGACTTGCGTGCTAAGGAGCAGGCCACCGTCGGCAGAATGTTCGCGCCCGCTATCGGCATTCTAGAAGACCCTGTCACCGGTAACGCCAATGGCCCTTTAGGTGCCTATCTGGTTCGCTATGATCTGATGCAGCATGATGGTGCACGTCTGAGCTTCCGTGGGTATCAAGGTCGTGCTATCGGACGCGAAGGCGTGGTTGAGGTTATGGTCGATATCGAACAAGGCGAACCGACCCAAGTTTTTATTAAGGGGGATGCGGTAATTTTATTTGAAGCGCCATTGCCTAGTCATCTCTAGCTTTGTGCTGTACCTGAAGGGGAATCATATTCCGCATTGAGTAACAGCAAGTTTGCAAGGGTCTAAAAAAATTGGTCTAGCGCATTCTGAATGAAGCCGCGTTAACTTAATTGAATTTGGCAAGATGAAAAAATCACTTTAGCTCCTCCCCGCCATTTCTTTTGCGCTTAATCAAAATGATTGTCGTTCCGCTCCTCGTCACCAACGCGGTGGTCGGAGTCGCGAAGATGGATGCGGCGAGCGACATCAGAGACCTAGGTGCGAAAGCGATGACTTGTTTTTTAAATCCTTCAATCGAGGTGATTGCCGCGAGCCTGCCGCAATTTGGACTGTCTGAAGCGGGATTGCTGTAGCTACTTGGCGTCGATCATTTCTTAGATATGGCACGCCACTATTTTGACGAGGGAAATATAATGAAATGGATATTGCTAATGCTGTTAGTGAGCGCGACTATGCCGACCTACGGGCAAATATACAAATGCAAGACAGACAATGGCACATTGGTTTATCGAGATCGTGAATGTGAAGCTTCTCAGTCCTTAAAAAAAGTGCCAAATGAGCTTGCGCCGCGTGCGGGCAAGAGCTCATCAAAGGCTGCGCGAATCATGGATGAATTCGAACAAAGATGGAAACCAAATCTGGATGCCATCGAGCCGCTTACCGATAAATGTAGTAAAGGAGATTCGACTGCCTGTGAGGAACGCAGGCGTAAATTGGATGCCCACTTTGCCGCATCTAAGGAAGATGTGAAGCGTACGATAAAAGACTATCAAACTGCACAAAATCAGAGTTGCCAAGGTGGCGATAGGATGGCATGTCGCGAATCTGAATGTGCTAGCCTTGCTTCGTTCGATGCGCTCACATGGGATAAGCGCAAGCCGGAGGAGTTTCTCGCCTGCGCTCGCAATATGGGACTGACATACGGAAAATTCTGGCTAATTGCCAGCGGTAATTTGAGTGGCGACAAACCATTAAGCCCTAATCTCTTAAAACATGGCGATGAAGTGATTCACGGCGCGCTCTTACGTTGTTTTCGGCAACGTGCGTCCGCAAACTTAGTCTATGGAAGTCTACATAAAATTATTGAGTATGAAACGACAATCAAGACAAACGGCATGGTCAGCGCCAGCTATAAGTACGTGCTAGATATACGCACCTATCCAGGCAAACCAGCCGAAAAAGAATACAAAACTTTAGCGGAACTGGCGGAACAGGTTTGCGAAAAATAAATGGCAGTGTAAGTTCAGTATCAAAAACTAAAATTAAACAAGGACAGGCGTTTCATATCATGAGCTCAAAATTTCTATTTTCTGTTTTACTTTTTCTTTCATCCGTCTGCTCAGCGCAAGACAACTATCCGAACTGGGGCAAAGATGTCGTTGAAGCCAAGGATCATCCAGCGATTAAGCGTTTCACTGGATCGTGGATCATAGGTTATCGCCAAATGGAATGGGATGCGCTTCAGTTACCCAGGGACGAACAACTTGAGAATGAGCGTTTTAAAAATCTGCAAACCATAGAAGGAAGAGCCACCCACATTAGTTACCTTGCACCATACGGAAAGTCTAGTTTGGAGGTGTACCGTAATTATGAACAAGCATTCACGGCGGCCGGATTCAAACGGAAATTTTCCTGTGAGCGCGATTGCAATAAGCTGTATTACGCGTGGTCGCATTTGAATTTCGCAGATACGATGCAATGGATTAGTTCTGATTTGGCCAGTCTGTATGTGGGCAGTAGCCGGTATCGCATCGGCAATCCTGCGGCCGCCGAGGAGTTCCGCATTTGGTCGGGTAGTATGATTAAGAATGGGCAAGAAGTTCGAATGCTAATGCTCACCTCCGCAGCGAAGTACAGCACCACCAAAATTGCCACCACTTACTTGCACATAGCAGAACCAAAAGTGATGAGTACAGGGCAAGTGGTGGTCGATGCCAATGCCATTCAAACCAGTCTCAGCCAAGAAGGAAAAGTTGCGTTGTATGGCTTATTTTTTGATACGGGAAAAGCTGAGGTCAAAGCAGAGTCAAGATCTCAACTAGAAGAAATCGCAAAACTTTTAAACTCCCAAAAAAATGCAAAATTTTTTGTCGTTGGACATACCGATAATGTCGGCAATTTCGATACCAACCTAAGCCTGTCTTTGCAACGTGCCCAGGCGGTGGTGAACACACTAAGTTCCCCTCCTTATTCTATCGACAGAAAACGGCTCTCTGCAAAAGGAGGTGCCAGCTTAATGCCTGTCGCGAGCAACAGTGAGGAAAGCGGTAGGGCGCGTAATCGTCGCGTGGAGTTGGTCGAGCAATAAGGGATGCCTAGTAAATGTGAATTTTGAAGCATGATTGACCGACCTATTCACTTAGCTTCGTAATATCTTTAAAGGCGCAGCCAGTAATTCATCACCGCTATGCGCGAAATACCACATGATGGCGATCAATGCTGCGGCGGTAAACAGATACCAAACACTGGAAAAAATCTGACCATAACGGTCCAGTGGTAACAAATGACTTTGATGTCGCATGCGCCATTCGAACACGATTTCCATACTGCCTATCAGTAAAAAGAAGGCCATGAAAGTCAGACCCATGGCGTAGCAACCAAGGATCCCCAGAATGGAACCCGTGATCATGGCGAACAAGCCAAATTTGCCATGCACTGAAAAACCAATGCTTTTCAAAATATGCCCGCCGTCTAGCGGCAATATAGGAAGAAGATTAATCAGATTGAGTAGCGCATTAAAATTGGCAAGGCCAGCGAAGAAAATATTCCCAGTGACCCAATACACGACCAATAAAACTAAAGACAGAAAAAGACCAAAGGTCGGCCCCATGATCGAAATCACGACATCCTGCCAGCGTGTATTAATTTTGTCGTCGCTCAGCGCCAAGCCTCCCAAAAAGGGAATCAGGTAAATGCCCTTGGTTTTTAAGCCAAAGTATTTCATGGCGCGGATGTGACCGTATTCATGAATCACCAGACAAGCAATGAGTGCTGCAGCAAATTTGAAAGAAAACAACCATGAATAAGTTGCCAGTGTGGCGGTAGCCAAAATGACCTTAATGGCTTTTGCACTCTTCAACAATTTGAAGGCAAGCGACGCTAAGCCGATTAAGCTAGGTTTCTCTTTGCTGCTCACCGCAACTTCGGGCACCTGGCGTTCTATGTCTTTGGTATTGCGCTGGCCTTGCGTGATTTCTGCACCATTGATCAACAGACGATATTGAACTAGGAATGGCTGCCATTGCAATTGGGTTTCGAGGCGGATGTTAAATTCTTGTGTCGACACCATCGCAGACCTCGAACTCGCTTCTGAAGCGGCAATGCCGTGGTCTGCTGTTTGCATGTTGGCAGGTACAGGGCTAAATTTCAATTCGAATTCATGCGTGTAGCTGCCTTCATTGTCGGCACTGGCATTTTTTTGTGACACCAGCTTATTGTCCCAGAAGAGCTGTTGCCAACCCGCGAGTGAGCCTTCTAATCGTAGTGCTTTGCCCAGGCAATCAATATTGAGTAATTCCAATGTCGTTCCAGTTGATGTTCAAGTTAAGTTGAAATTTTTTGATCGAAGTTCGTCGAACTTAGTCGGCTAGCGCCGAGTTAATAATGCCACCGCCCAAGCACACATCACCATCATATAAAACGGCGGATTGCCCCGGTGTGACCGCCCATTGCGCTACATCGAAGTGCAATTGAAATAGCTCATTATTACCGCTGAAGCGGCATGCCATATCGGGTTGGCGATAACGGGTTTTAGCAGATAATTTTTCTATGTCGGGTGTGTGACCAGCTACCCAACTGACTTGCGCTGCTTCGAGTGAATTCGACAATAGCCAAGGATGATCATGACCCTGCACCGCATATACGCGATTGTTCTCCACATCTTTGCGCGCCACATACCAAGCATCACTGCTGCCATCGGCATTTTGATGTGATTTGATACCGCCTATCCCTATGCCTTTGCGTTGACCTAAAGTATAAAAACTCAAGCCTACATGCTTGCCGATAATTTCTTCCTCCGGCGTGCGGATTTCGCCTGGTGCATAGGATAAATAGCGATTCAGAAATTCGCGGAAAGGACGTTCGCCGATAAAGCAAATGCCGGTTGAGTCTTTCTTTTTGGCATTCGGCAAATTGATTTGTTCGGCGATTTTACGTACTTCGGTCTTATTGATTTCGCCGAGCGGAAACAGCGTGTTTTTGAGTTGTGCCTGATTCAGTCTATGCAAAAAATAACTTTGATCTTTGCTGGCATCGAGTGCTTTCATTAACTGAAATTCGCCGTTCATCTCACGCACACGTGCATAGTGGCCGGTCGCAATGTAGTCTGCACCGAGTTTCATCGCATGATCTAAGAAGGCCTTAAATTTGATCTCGGCATTGCACAGTACGTCAGGATTCGGCGTACGACCAGCTTGATATTCGCGCAAGAATTCGGCGAACACGCGGTCTTTATATTCACTGGCAAAATTGACGGTTTCAATATCGACCCCGACCACATCCGCCACACTAACTGCATCAATCAAATCTTCGCGAGTCGAACAATATTCGGAATTGTCATCATCTTCCCAATTCTTCATGAATAGGCCTATCACCTCGTAGCCTTGCTCTTTTAAGAGCCAGGCCGAGACCGAAGAATCTACACCACCGGACATGCCGATGACTACGCGTTTTTTACCCATGAATATTCCTGCTAATTTTCGTTACTTTAAGTAGGGCAGGTGAAACCCGCGCCGCCAGTCTTTCGAGTGCCTGAGCAGCGCGGGTTTCACCCGCCCTACGATTTTGTTTGTTTCTATCCACGCAGTCCACAAATGGGAGAGGGTGACTTCAAAACCTATTGACGTCTCTTAACTTCCTTAATTGCCCATCACGCTAGGATGCGTATACATCAAATCCAAAGGTGCTCTTCGCCCCGCCAAATAATCTTGCAAACATTTCAAAATCAAGGGACTGCGGTGCATCTCCTGACACGCCAGGATTTCTTCATACGTCATCCACAAAGCGCGCAAAATGCCGTGATCTAATGGCCTATCATGTTGTGCGATGACTTTGCCACAAAATGCAAAACGCAGATAAGTCACTTCTTTGCCTGAAGTCGATGAAATGAATTTCGACATATACGTGCCAACCAAAGCCTCAGGCACGAATTCATGCGCGGTTTCCTCCATGGTTTCACGTATCACGGCCTGTTCTAAGCTTTCATTGGGATCCAAATGGCCAGCGGCTTGATTCAGGCGCACCCCATCGGGCGTCATCTCTTCTATCATTAAGAATTCTAAGCGCTCGGCGTTTTGACGCGGGATGATGGCAGCGACAGTAACCGAAGGTTTCCAGATGTCAGACATAGGCTAGGATGTTGGCTAGTAAAAGAGGTGGGCTTATCAAGGCATATCAATGAAACAGGGCGTCATTTTACCTCTTAAGCTCAGATTTCACCGCCATTACGCCTTAATCACGATTCGAATTTACTAATAAAGATTCTATCTATAAGAAAAATCTTCATTCCTGTTGGTATTTTGAAATGAAAATTGAAAGTAGATCAAGATTAGCCGAAAACCCGTTTTTCCTTTGAAAAGCCTTATGCCATCAGGGTTTGAGATAGGGATGCGCCAGCGAGATCAAAGCCTCTGTTGCTTTATCCTGGTGCAGTGGTATTAGTTAAGCCTTACTTTAGAGTGCTTAACCCGTGCCAGTATGGTGCGTTTTTCGTGTAATATCGTTGTCGAATATCAAATGTAATATAGGAAGCGCCTCACAATTCTTCCCAAAAAAAGGAAAATTGAGAGGATTTCTAACCTCCAGTTCGATTTAAGTGTTTTGAACGTCGTGGTGAGATAAGTCGAAATATCAATCATCTTGTTTGTCTTTTATCCAAAGGCAAATAATTCGTGCAGCATGAAATACCTGAAGTTATCGCTTTAGAAATTGAACCCAAGGGTATCAAAAATAAAAGGAGTATCTTTATGAAAATCGGCATTCCCGCCGAAACACGGTCGGGCGAGACGCGCGTTGCGGCGACCCCAGAAACAATTAGGAAATATGTGAGTGCCAAGCACGAAGTCATCGTGCAAGCAGGAGCTGGTATTGCTTCATCAATTACCGATGAAGCCTATCAAGCGGCTGGTGCATCTATCGGTTCTGCTGCAGATGCGTTTGCGGCGGATTTGATTTTGAAGGTGCGTGCACCGTCCGCAGAAGAACGTGGTCTGATCAAATCGGGGGCAGTCATCGTCGGCATGCTCAATCCTTTTGACGCAGAGAATATCGCGGCAATGGCGGCGCATGGCATTACCGCTTTTTCGCTTGAAGCTGCGCCACGTATCACACGTGCTCAGTCATTGGACGTACTGTCTTCGCAGGCCAACATTGCGGGTTACAAAGCAGTTATGTTAGCGGCGAATACCTATCAACGCTTTATGCCTATGTTAATGACGGCGGCAGGTACCGTTAAAGCCGCACGCGTCTTGATTATGGGTGTCGGCGTTGCAGGTTTACAAGCGATCGCCACTGCGAAACGATTGGGCGCGGTGATTGAAGCCTCTGACGTCCGCCCGCCGGTCAAAGAACAAGTTGAATCTCTGGGTGCGAAGTTTATCGATGTCCCCTACGAAACCGACGAAGAACGTGAAATCGCCAAAGGCGTGGGCGGCTACGCACGTCCCATGCCAGCTGCATGGATGGCACGTCAAGCGGCTTTGGTACATGAACGCGCTAAACAAGCGGACATTATCATTACCACGGCTTTGATACCTGGTCGTAAAGCACCGATTTTGATTTCTGAAGAAACGGTAAAAGCAATGAAGCCGGGTTCCGTGATTGTCGATATGGCGGTGGAGCAAGGTGGTAATTGTCCTTTGTCGGAACTGAATAAAACCGTCACCAAATACGGCGTCCATATTATCGGCGAACCGAATCTGGCAACACTGGTTGCTGCCGATGCATCGGCTTTGTATTCACGCAATATTCTCGATTTCTTAAAATTGATCATCGACAAAGATGCAAATCTGGCGATCAACAAAGAAGACGAAATCGTGGTCGCTACGATGATGTGTTCTGGTGGCGAAGTGCTAAAGAAATAAATTTGAAAACGATGAAGAACATTGGAACAGCAGAGGTGCAAAGAACGCAGCGTTTTATAAAAGAAATCTCTGCGCTCTCCGCGCCTCTGCGGTGAAAAAAGGTTTTAATCCGGTTTTATCACCAGTTGTAGTAAGTAAGTTTTAAATAGAAGTTTTGAGGAAATTATGCAAAGAAATATGTTACGCGCCAAGATTCATCGTGTCTCGGTTACCCAATGTGATTTGAACTATGAAGGTTCATGTGGTATCGACGAGGATTTGCTCGATGCTGCCGACATTAAGGAACATGAGCGCATTGAACTCTACAACATCAATAATGGAGAACGTTTTGCGACTTACGCGATTAAAGGTAAACGCGGCAGTGGCGAAATTTCATTAAACGGTGCTGCAGCACGTCGCGTACAACTGGGTGATCTGATGATTATTTGCACTTACGCGCCAATGGATGATGAAGTTGCAGAAAACTTCAAACCAAAAGTGGTGTTTGTGGATGCAAAGAACAAAATCACTAGTTTGAAAGAATATTGAACTGCATAGTTTTTAGACGTGATAAGAGTAAAGAATAACTGAAGTCGAATGCTGCTCGTTTAAGCGCGATACTTTGAGGCGTCATCCCTGCGTAGGCAGGGATCCAGTGTCTTTAAGTTTTTACGCCACTGGATTCCCGCCCCCGACTAAATCAATCGAGGGCAGGCTCTTCGCGGGAATGACATTGAAGGGAACAGTGAACCTGCACAGCATTACTACTGAAGTCCCTTTTAACGTAAATAAAGAGAGAACGTCATGGATGTAGTAAGTCATACACTCACTAATCTGATCATTTTTGTACTGGCAATTTATGTCGGTTATCACGTGGTCTGGACCGTAACACCTGCATTGCATACGCCTTTGATGGCGGTGACCAATGCGATCTCCGCCATCATCATCGTGGGTGCGATGTTGGCGGCAGGTTTGACCGAAGGTGTCCTTGCACAGGTGATGGGCACGCTGGCAGTCGCGTTGGCGGCGGTCAATGTCTTTGGTGGCTTTTTAGTCACGCAAAGGATGCTAGAGATGTTTAAGAAAAAAGAGCCTAAAGCAAAAGCAGAGCATAAGGAGGCACAATAATGAGTATGAATCTCGTGACGATGCTTTATCTGATTGCATCGGTTTGTTTTATTCAGGCGCTTAAAGGTTTATCCCATCCATCGACAGCACGCAAGGGTAATACCTTCGGCATGATAGGGATGGCGATCGCCGCCTTCACCACAGTGGCTCTAATCGTTAAGTTAAAAAATGAAGCGGGTGGAGCGGGTCTTGGTTATGGCTTAGTGATACTCGGTATTGTGGTGGGCGGCGGCATTGGTGCCACATTAGCGAAACGCGTAGAAATGACCAAGATGCCAGAACTGGTGGCAGCGATGCATTCACTGATCGGTTTGGCGGCAGTCTGTATCGCGGTTGCGGTGGTTGCTGAGCCTTGGATTTTCAATATCACCACGCGTGATGCGGCGATTCCATTTGGTAACCGTATCGAATTATTTATCGGCACTTTTGTCGGTGCGATTACTTTCTCAGGTTCGGTGATCGCTTTCGGTAAATTATCCGGTAAATATAAATTCCGTTTGTTCCAAGGCGCGCCGGTCAGTTTTGCGGGTCAACACATGTTGAATCTGCTACTAGCAATCGCGATGGTCGGCCTCGGCCTGGTATTCTGTTTCGACGGTGGCGTGGCTCCAGCATGGACACCGTTCATCTTGATGACGGCAATTGCCTTCGTGTTGGGTGTACTGATCATCATCCCTATCGGTGGTGCGGATATGCCAGTCGTAGTCTCGATGTTGAATAGTTACTCAGGTTGGGCAGCAGCAGGGATTGGTTTCTCACTCAATAACTCCATGTTGATTATCGCTGGTTCCTTAGTCGGTTCATCTGGTGCGATTCTTTCTTACATCATGTGTAAGGCGATGAACCGTTCCTTCTTCAACGTGATTTTGGGTGGCTTTGGTGGCGCTCCAGCAGAAGCCGCCGCTGGCGGTGGCGCGCAACGCACGGTCAAATCAGGTTCGCCAGATGACGTCGCGTTCTTGTTGGGTAATGCTGAAACGGTCATCATTGTTCCAGGCTATGGCTTAGCGGTGGCACGTGCTCAGCATGCTTTGAAAGAATTGACCGAGAAGCTCACACACAAAGGCATCACGGTCAAATACGCGATTCATCCAGTGGCAGGGCGTATGCCTGGTCACATGAATGTGTTGCTGGCCGAAGCTGAAGTGCCATATGACCAAGTGTTTGAGATGGAAGATATTAATAGCGAATTTGGACAAGCGGATGTGGTCTTGGTTTTGGGTGCGAACGACGTTGTTAATCCGGCTGCTAAGGATCCAAAATCGCCTATCGCTGGCATGCCGATTCTTGAGGCTTATAAGGCGAAAACGATTATCGTGAATAAGCGTTCTATGGCTTCTGGTTATGCTGGTTTGGACAATGAGTTGTTCTACATGGATAAGACCATGATGGTGTTTGGGGATGCTAAGAAGGTGATTGAGGATATGGTGAAGGCTGTGGAGTAATACGCTTTTTTGTGTTTTTATTGCTTGTGAAAAAGCCCGCGAATCTTTGGATTTTGCGGGTTTTTTTTGGGTTCAGTGTTTCGTGTATCTTTAGATGCGATTAGTGAAGTGTGATGGTCGCTGCGATTTTTTTCGCTGTTGCTTTTGTTGTCTGTAGGTCGGGTGTGGCCCGACAGCCACTTCCTTTCTTTGCTTCGCCAAAGAAAGGAAGCAAAGAAAGGCGACCACGCTGCCACTGGCCTTCGGCTTCCCAATTGAGCAAGACAAAAAATGGGAAAGCCTTGAAACTCGCTTCGCTCAAACACAAGGCTTTCTTTATCCATTTTCTGTCCTGCGCAATTGGCAGTGTCAGAAGTGGGATAGCGTCTAAAACAAAGTCAAAAGCAACGGCAACATCAAAACAATCAGTACCTACGGTCGATTATTTTTCTAACATCAGTTGTAGGTCGTTGTTTTTGATTTTGCTTTTGAACTACCCCCGTTTGAGACGATGTAATTTGTGCTTCACAGAAAATGGATAAGAAAGTGTTGTGTCTGAGCCGAAGGCGAGTTTCAACACTTTCCCATTTTTTGTGAAGCATAAATTATGCTGAAGCGCAGCGTAAGCACCCCGTAGGGGCGAGTCTACGGTCGCCTTTTTTGGATCACCTTTTTTGGCGAAGCAAAAAAGGTGATTGGCTGTCGGGCCACACCCGACCTACAGAACGTCACGCAAACGAAAAGACGAGACAAGGCAACAAGTCTATCTTTATCGCGCAGACTAACTTCTTGGCTCCGTGCGATTAGCGAAGGCTGATCGTAACTGTTTCTGCTGTTGCTTTGAATGCTGTAGGTCGGGGGTAGCCCGACAGCTAGTCACCTTTTTTGCTTCGCCAAAAAAGGTAACCCAAAAAAGGCGACCACGCTGCCACTGGCCTTCGGCTTCCCAATTGTGCAGGACAAAAAATGGGAAAGCCTTGAAACTCGCTTCGCTCAAACACAAGGCTTTCTTTATCCATTTTCTGTCCTGCGCAATTGGCAGTGTCAGAAGTGGGGGAAGTTCAAAAACCAAGTCAAAAGCAAAGTCAAAAGCAACAACACCGAGCAGCCAGTAGAAAAATATGCGTTCGTTGAGCTTGTTTGTTTTGGTGTTGCTGTTGTTTTTGATTTTGATCTACACCCGTTTGAGACGATGTAATTTGCGCTTCGCAGAAAATGGATAAGAAAGTGTTGCTGTCTGAGCCGAAGGCGAGTTTCAACACTTTCCCATTTTTTGTGACGCACAAATTATGCTGAAGCGCAGCGTAAGCACCCGCAGGGCGAGTCTACGGTCGCCTTTTTTGGATCACCTTTTTTGGCGAAGCAAAAAAGGTGATTGGCTGTCGGGCCACACCCGACCAACAGAACGTCGAGTGAACGAAAAGGCGATAAAAGGGAATCTGTCTATCGCTGGCAAGATAAACTGCAACATCACCAAAATCATCTAGAAAATAGTTTTTCGCACTGCATTTCTAAAAGAAATCGAATGTGTTCGATCAAAAAACAGCGACAACTTACATCAAAAACTTCCCAACCTTAGCCTTCAAAATCGCAATCAACACCGGATCCATATACTCATACTCATCCGGAATATCCAAACAAATAATCCGCTTGTTACTCAAATACGACCTGAACTTCTTGGATAATTTATTTCGATGCGTTTTCTCCATTACGAAGATGATCGTTGCCCAAGCGATTTGTTCAGTAGATAGCGGAGTATTGGCATCGTTGCCTAAACCCGCAGAGTCTGTTTCTACGTCCGGCCACGATGCAAAAATTTGTTCCGCAGTTGGGCTGCGGAGTCGGTTTTGAGTGCAGATGAAGAGGGCGCGTTTCATTTTGGTTTGCGTAGATTTTTTAGTTGTTCTAGTAACCAAAGCTTACTCTCTGTCGCTTGAGTGCTTCCACATTTGACTAGGTAAGGTTTACCACTTGAACTGCTCATCGATGCCGCATGCGTGATGAAATCTTCGGTGCTCTTGATCATGTTCTTGTTTTCAAAATAGTGCAATTTTTTGGTCAGATGAGTTTGCGCTTCAGCGCCAGAATACCAAGTGCCATTACGATTGAATTGACAGCCTGACGCCTGCAATTTATTGAACAGCGCATCGATTTCTGCGCGCGTCTCTGCTGGCGCTTGATTTGCTGAACTAGTTGCGCTTAAAAGTGTTAGAAATAGAGAAATGAAAACGCCTCGAAAATTCATGTCATGGTTCCTTAGATTGATCTTAGAGTAAATCATGTTTGTGCGGACTTGGTATTGGGATTTAAGTTGCAAGCATACACACTTTCATGTTTATCGCGTTCAGTGCGGTACTTAGTAAACTGCGGTAAGGCTCAATACTAGCAATTTCTTCAGCGCTAAGCTGACATGAAGTGACGGGAATACGTAGGCAGGCTTGTGCAATGAGTTGCGCATTCATGGTCGTCAGAATTTCCTTTAGTGCCGCGTCTGCGTGTTCCGCGCGATGCGACGGATTAAGAACGGCAACGGACTTTCCGGTAAACGGCGTATAGCCTACCAGCCAGTCCAAGGCGTTCTTGATGCTACCCGTAACACCATGAGCATATTCAGGACTGGCAATCAGTACAACATCGGCGTCGTCTACTGCTTGCCACAAAGCTTGTACGGAAGCGGGCACATCTTGTTCCCAATCTGGATTAAACAAGGGTAAATCGCCGAGGCTGTCGAAGATAGAAAAGCCCATGTTCGATTCTGCAAGTATTGCGCAGGCCTGAAGTAAAACTAGGCTTCTGGATTGTTTGCGTAAGCTACCGCAGAGGGCGAGTACTTTCATCAATATTCGAATTCTATTAGCGTGTGGAGGTACAGGTTTACCTTAATTCTAGTTCTGCATGTAGTGGCATTTTTTGTTTAGCAAAAACATGCACAATGTCGATGGATGAGCTTAGCATTTTTCTGAATAGGATACTGTTGGGAACTGGGGGGGGCGTGCAAGTCGCATATCTTGTAATTATCTAAGATATTTAATTTTTGCAAATGGTGCGCCTGAATAAGCAGATGCTAATGGGCTCATCTCCAACCCAAGATGGCTGGATTCGCCTGCTTTTTTTTCAGCCTAAGAAAACGCCATAACGTAGACAAAACAAGTCGGAGAAGCCGCGGATCTAATGATACTGTTTGAGGGATTGATTGGTTTTCAGACGTTGAATAATTTTTTCTACATTGCCTGCAATGCTGCCAGCATCGCATACAAAATCCCAAGCCAGGCTGCTGTGCTGCTTGTTGATTCCTTTGTTGCTGATCTCATCCCATTCATTGCGACGGGAGGGCGACCAACTGCCATCGGCACGGCCAAATGCAAATAGGCGCTTTTCATAACTGTCGCAACGCAAGCCTTCGTAACTGACGTTTTTGGCACCCGATTTACTGGTGGAGACGATGGTGTAACGTAAGCTGCCGTCCGCGACTATGCTAAGGGATTTACTATCGATGAAGAAGCTTTGGCTTTCGTTGGTGTAAAAACGTAGCAAATTGTCTGCGGCAGGCGCGGCGGGAAATTGTACTGGGCTATCTACCCAGGTTTTTGTTGGTTTATCACTGGCTTCTTGTGCCGTAGCCACAAGTATAAAGCACAGGCTCAGACCGCAGGCATGCAATGCTTTTTGCGCAATGCGTGAAATTGAACGAAACGGTGTGAGCAGGTGCATGATCAGGTTTCCTTATCTGGCGTCGATGTGCTGGGGCTAGGCTGCAATGTGGTACTCGTATCCGCAATTGTTTCGGCGTGTGTCTGTACCTTGTCCGGCTTGTCATCATGCGTGCGTCGTGGCCCACGTTGATGGTAAGGCTTACGCTGACCTTCCGGCCGATTAATAAAACGCGATAATTCTTGCAAAGCCATCTGATAGACGCCACGCTTAAATTCAATCACGGTATCAAGCGGCACCCAATAATCATGCCAGCGCCAGGCGTCGAATTCTGGATGCGTACTGGCGCGCAAATTCACATCGCAATCGCGTCCAACCATGCGCAACAAAAACCAAATTTGCTTTTGTCCGCGGTAATGACCACGAATTTCCCGCTTAATAAAATGATCAGGTACTTCATAGCGCAGCCAATCACGGGTGCGACCTATGATTTTGACATGCTCAGGGAGCAAGCCAGTTTCTTCTTCGAGTTCGCGGAACATGGCTTGTTCCGGCGATTCGCCGTATTTAATGCCGCCTTGTGGAAATTGCCAAGAATGCTCGCGCACTCGTTTACCCCACCAGACTTCATTATTGGCGTTCAGCATAATAATGCCTACGTTAGGCCTGAAGCCTTCACGATCCAACATGGTATAACCCCAATTATTTCTTGGGAATTATTTAACATTCGCTTAGGCGTGTTTGAGCATTTGGTATTTTGCATTTTACTAAATGCTAAAACCTTGCTCACAAAAAAAGCCCGCACGAAAATAAATCGGCGAGAATTTATGTGTCCCTAAACGAATTGTTAATTATTCCCAAACGTGGTCAGGGCTCATTCTTTATTTTGATGGGCGAAGTTTTTAGGCTTGAAAATCTGGAATCTTCCGAAAAATACCGATGAAAATCCGAGTTTGGGCGTAAAAACTGCAATTAAGCAGTCGAAACCATCATCAAAAATGCAAAGAGTGAGCGCATGAGCCAGCATATCCTTTAAAATTGAGTTGATTATAACCTAGGACTTCAACAAAAAAGTTCAAGCGTTGTTGTTTCAGAATTCAGAGCTACCAAGACCCGGATTTTGCTGCCCAATGCTGGCAACATTTTGATGTCATTCCAAACCTCCATTATTGAAAAGAAATAAGTCATGCGCGCTACACGTTTTTTCATTTCCACTTTAAAAGAAGCTCCAGCTGATGCCGAAATCGTCAGCCACAAATTAATGATGCGCGCCGGGATGATCAAACGTCTCGGCTCCGGTATTTATAATTACATGCCTATGGGTTTGCGCGTCATTCGCAAAGTTGAAAAAATTGTACGTGAAGAGATGGATCGTTCAGGCGCTATTGAAATGTTAATGCCCGTGGTGCAACCCGCTGAGTTATGGCAAGAAACGGGTCGCTGGCAAAAATACGGTGCCGAACTGATGCGTGTGAAAGATCGTCATGGTCGCGATTTCATCATTCAACCGACTTCAGAAGAGGCGATTACTGACGTTGCTCGTCAAGAAATCAAATCCTATCGCCAATTGCCCATCAATTTTTATCATATCCAAACCAAATTCCGTGATGAGCGTCGCCCACGTTTTGGTCTGATGCGCGGTCGTGAATTCACAATGAAAGATGCCTACTCTTTCGACCGTGACTTGGATGGTTTGAAAAAGTCTTACCAAAACATGTATGACGCCTATGTGCGCATTTTCAATCGCTTCGGTTTGCAATTCCGCGCGGTGGCGGCCGATAACGGTGCGATTGGTGGCACTGGATCACATGAATTCCATGTGATCGCCGAAACCGGTGAAGACGCTTTGGTATATTGCCCGACTTCCGATTACGCAGCGAATATGGAAGCGGCGGAAGCCTTGTCCTTGTTCAGTGAGCGTCAGGCTGCAACACAGGCTTTAACAAAAACAGCGACGCCTGGTAAAGCCAAGTGTGAGGACGTTGCTGAACTCTTGAATATTCCCTTACAAAACACGGTCAAGGCTATCGTGTTGACAGTAGAAACCGAAGAGAAAGACAAGATCAGCAAGCAAGTCTGGTTATTGTTGCTGCGCGGTGATCACGAGTTGAACGAAATCAAGGCGAGCAAAGTGCCCGGTTTAGCAAACTATCGTTTTGCGACCGAAGACGAAATCGTCGAGCACTTTGGCACTAAGCCAGGTTACCTCGGTCCAGTGAATACCAAGTTGCCAGTGAAAGTGGTAGCAGATCGCACGGTCGCGATGATGGGCGATTTTGTGTGCGGCGCGAACGAAGAAGATTTCCATTTTACCGGTACCAACTGGGGACGTGATGTGGCGGAGCCTTTGGTGGCGGATTTGCGCAATGTAGTCGCTGGCGATCCATCACCGGACGGTAAAGGTGTATTAGCGATTCAACGCGGTATCGAAGTTGGTCACGTATTCCAATTGGGTACTAGCTATTCCGAAGCGATGAAAGCGACTTTCCTCGATGAGAATGGCAAACCACAGACTTTGCAAATGGGTTGCTACGGTATCGGTATCACGCGCATTTTGGGCGCAGCGATTGAACAAAACTTTGACGACAAAGGCATAATTTGGCCAACTGCCATTGCGCCGTTCGAAGTGGTGATTTGTCCTATGGGCATGGAGAAGAGCCCAGCGGTCAAAGAGCAGGCAGAAAAACTGTATGCCGAATTGTTGGCTGCCGGTGTGGACGTTCTACTCGATGATCGTGATTTACGTCCAGGCTCGATGTTTGCTGACTGGGAATTGATAGGCGTGCCACATCGTGTCGTGATTGGTGATCGCGGTTTAAAAGAGGGCAATCTGGAATACAAAGGTCGTCGTGATGCTGAAGCGAGCAATGTAGCGGTGGCTGAGATGTTTAGTTTCTTGACCGCTAAATTGCAGGCGAAATAATCCTAATAATGAAGTTCATCTTGAACGCAATGACGCGAGTTTGTTTTCTGATAAAACAAGCTCGCGTTTGTTTTTTTGCGCTGCTACTCTTGACGCCATTAATGGCAAATGCGGGCAATCAAAAAGAAGAAGCAATCGCTGATTCGGTCAGATTGGCGCTTGCCAAGTTGGTGGCCGATCCACGTCCTCCGAAACCAACTTTCGACAAGATAGAAGAACGTATTAAATACCTGCATTGGTTAGGCGAAATGTCAGATCGCTTAAAGCGCCGTATTCCCGACAAACAAACTCGCCTCGAATTTCTTGAAACCGTTTGGTACGAGTCGAAGCGCGCCGGTTTGGATACGGGCATGGTGCTGGGATTGATGCAAGTTGAATCTGGTTTCAAAAAGTATGCCGTGTCGATAGTTGGTGCACGTGGCTTTATGCAAGTTATGCCATTCTGGTCGCGTGTGATCGGTGACGGCGATCCGAAGAAGCTGTTTCAAATGCAAACCAATTTGCGTTACGGTTGTTCAATTTTACGTATGTATATCGATATGGAAGACGGCAATCTTTTTCTCGCTTTAGGCCGGTATAACGGCAGTCGTGGCCGCGCAGAATATCCGAATGCAGTCTTGGCGAATTGGAAGAATTGGGAATTCAAGGGTTAAAACCCTGTGTAGTTTGTCGCAGTATCTTTCAAATGGAGACGCATGATGGCAATACCACACTTTCGCTCAGGGCAAGTCAGTCCATTACTTCCGTCCTCAGTCGCGATTGATACCTTACAATCAATCGCCTTATTTAAAGACCCTCAGCTCGAAGTGATACGAATGGTTTTGCCGGCTGGTAAGCGCATACCGCCGCATCATGTGAGTGGTCCTATCACCATCCAATGCCTGACAGGTGAAGTCCTTAGTCAATTTGAACAACAAGAGCGCGTGCTGCTTGCGGGCGATTTGCAATATTTTGCCGGCAGTGTTGTCCACCAGTTGCATGCCCTACAGGATAGTGCTTTATTGGTAACGATATGCTTATCGGCTCCGGTCATGCCGTCAAAGTGAAGTTACAGAAATCATCTTGCGCGATATTCAAATTATCGTTTTGATTTTCAATTTGTCGCATTCATGATTTGATTTGCATCAAATTTAGCGACTGTTTTTGGCACTTCCTTAGTATCCATACAAACTGCAATAAATCTTGAAACCCACGCCTGGCTTGGGGTTTTCGGCTTTTTGTAAACTTAACTAGTTCGTTTAGCCTATAGATGAACGCAACTAGCGGATTGATCTTGTTTTTCATTTGTCTAGACTGAGCTAAACCTTTTTCTATGGAAGCCATATGAAGACTTTTCATTCCTCTATCGTGCCTCACGTTCGTCGGACTGCAGCAAAAATTCCCCCAACAACAATGATGGCGCAGGCGGTGAGTTGCGCTTGTTTGTGGGGCAGTTTAACTTGCCCTGTTCAAGCGCAATCGGTCAGCTTAGGCAGTGATCCTGTTGCTAGGATCAAAGTTGCACAGGTTGTCGTCATTAGCGGCACCCGTTACGAACAATTTGTCGAAAACTTACCGATGGCGATTGATGTCATCGAGCAAAAGGAAATCGAGCGTTTAGGCATTACCGATATTCGGGATCTGGCAAAAAATCTTGCTAACGTCGAGGTCAAACGCGCGCCTGCGCGCTTTACCGTCACCGGTGTCGGTAATTCGACCGGACGTGATGGTAATGCCGGATTTTCTATCCGCGGTCAAGATGGTAATCGTGTCCTGATGTTGATTGACGGTACGCGGCTGCCGCGTAGCTACATCAATGGTAGTAATGCTTTCGGACGTGACTCGATCGCGATGAACCTGATCCGTCAGGTTGAGATTGTGCGTGGCCCTGCATCGGTGTTGTATGGTTCTGATGGTTTGGCAGGCTTGGTCAACTTTATGACTTTAGAGCCACAAGATTTTCTGCAGGAAAAAAATGCGCCAGCGAAGGATTTGGGCGGTAAATTATTTGCCAACTGGAGTGGCGATGATCATAGTCGCAGTCTTGGTGCCAGCTTGGCAGGTCGTGTCAATCCACAATGGAGTTGGTTGATTAGCGCGAATCTGAGTAAGGCCAAAGGCTTGGAAAACACGGGGAAGAATGATGTCCCGAATATCGACAGAACTACGCCCAATCCGCAAGAAGAGCAAACTCAATCGGTCCTGGCAAAATTTGTTTATCAGCCGAGTGCTAATCAAAAACATAGCTTGAGCATAGAGCATGTCGACAAAACCTCTGATTTTGAATTGTTATCAAGTCGCGCTAAATTACCAATGACGACGGCATCGGCAGTCAAGGGGGAGACCGTGCATAAAGAGTCAAAACGTGATCGTCTGACCTTAGTCGATCGTTACGATATCAAAAATGATTGGATCGATCATTTACAAAGCAATCTCAGTTACCAAGACAGTAGCGCACAAGATGACGGCGTAACCCATCGCAATACTTTGGCGGACCGGGTGCGCAAAGTATCGTATGCCGAGCAAGCTTGGCAGTTTAGTGTGTTAGCCGATAAGTTATTCAAATCTTCCAGCGACTTTGCACAGCGCCTGAGCTATGGCTTTGATTATTCCAGGATTGACGTCAGTAATTTCTTTGACGGTGTTGATCCGGGAAATGTCGACTTCACGCCGCGCAAATACTTCCCTGATACACGTGATTCCTCTCGTGCGGTATTCGTGCAAGATGAAATCTTCGCGGGTTCGTGGATTATCACGCCTGGTTTGCGCTACGACCATTTTGATTTAGATGTCAAAACCCAGGTTGGCTTTGCGCCACCTGCAAAAACACCAGCGAAATCTTTGTCCGGTTCAGCGGTCGTTCCGAAGTTGGGTGTGCTGTACAAAGTCAATGCCGACTGGAATGCATATGCCAATCTCGCAGGCGGCTTCCGTGCACCGAATGCGCAGCAGATCAATGGCGTATTTGATAGTGCTACCGTACCAGCCGTGCTATTGGCGAATCCAGATTTGAAGCCAGAGAAAAGTCAAAACATAGAAATTGGTGTACGTGCTTTGTTTGAAAAATTCAATCTCGATGTCGCGGTATTTAGTGGCCGCTACAAAGATTTGATTTACGATAAAAAACCCTTAGGCGGCAAAGGCATTGCAGGCGATCCAGCGATTTTCCAAACGGTGAATGTGGATAAAGCAAAAATTGATGGCTTTGAAATTCGCGGACAAGTGCAGTGGACAGAAATCGCAGGCGGTAAATTAAGTTCACCATTTTCTTATGGCAAAACACGAGGTACAGATGAAGTCGCGCACACGCCTTTGAGTGCTATCAATCCGAGCAAGTTGTATGCGGGCTTACGTTACACCAATGACAGTTGGGATTGGCAATTGAATGCGCGCCATCAAGCTGGTAAGGACGTGGCTGAATTGAGTAGCCCCTATTTGCCGAAACCTGCTGTACCACCACGTGTGCGTCAATTCTTAGTGCCAGCTGTCACTACCTTAGATATGCAAGTGCAGTGGACATTGCAGAAAAACTGGCGCGTCAATTTGGGCGTCGACAATATCACCAATAAAAAATATTGGAACTGGAGCGATGTACAAGGCTTAGCCGCGACATCTGTGGTGGTCGATGCTTATACGCAACCGGGGCGTTACTATCATGCTTCCTTGGTGGTGGGATTTTAGGTTTTTGCCGTGATTATTTATGATGAGTTTGGGTAGCTGAAGTGGTGATTGTAGGGTGAGTATAATTGTTTCATCTTGCTAGATTTTGCCATTTCTGAACGACCCTCACCCTAACCCTCTCCCGCTTGCGGGAGAGGGAACTTGACGTCTACGATATTGCGCCGCATCGTCGTTGTGATTTAGTTTATTCGAAATGCGTTGATTGATCGGCCGATTAAGTAAGCTCGATATCCCCTCGCCCGCAAGCGGGAGAGGGCTAGGGTGAGGGTGGTTCAGTGATGGGAAAATAGCCAGCGAAAGCGGAAGCTTCCAAAATAATGCAAGTCAACGAACTAATCGCTGACCTGTTTTCATATCGATCAAGATGATTTGCACTGCAGACTCAATTGTCGTTTGACCTGAACTCTTCATTTTCAAATGCAAAATAGAAGTCGCCTCTCACTAGTGTCCGGTTAAAAATCGAATAAATTCAATTGGTTAGCGGTGGGTGCTGTTTCAGAAATGTAGCCATCGG
>NZ_JBXARG010000018.1:0-111069 GCF_058808015.1 Undibacterium sp. GW821-FHT11H02
ACGGTCATTATCATTGCTCCATGCAATTGCGCAGTTTCCTGCAAAATGTCCGTTTACACAAAATTTTTTACACCCTCTATTCTTCCTGTTTTTTCTGTATTCATAGCCGGCCAGTCTTTAATAAACTCGACAATGTTGACGTGAGTGAGTCCACTTTTTCGCCTAAATTAACTTCGGTAGAAATAAGCAATTGCTGTTGCATCACAGCGCCCGAAGTCCGAAGAAAATTTAAATCGGAGGCACTAAATCTGACATTCTCCAACCGTATACGATTCAAAAAATTATCGACAACTACTTCATTAGCAAATCCATTTTTTCTGACGATTGAGCGCAATTCTTTAGGATTTTCAATAGAAAAAATACGAGCTTTTTCATATGAGGCAAGCAGTTGAAAAACATTATTTGGATAACGAATTAAGAAATCGTCCCTCACATTCAAAAAACCGGGACTATTAAATTCAGGATTGCGATAAAACAATCGTAATTTATCCTCAATTTCAGCTTTAGAGATATAAGGTTCAAGTCCAACCCATGCGTCGACAATTCCCAACTTTAATGCGCGCAATCCTTCCTCATGCGGCAAAAAATGCATACGTACCTTTTCAACTGGAATACTGTGTTGAAGCAAGGTGCGAATCAGAAAAAAATGCGGATCAGTTCCACGAGCAACAGCAATTCGTTTACCAATTAAATCTCTAGGAGTGGCGATTGGGGACCTTTTAGTAGTCAGCAATGCAGTCCATTCTGGTCTTGCAAATATACTGATTACTTTTATACCAACACCTTTCGAACGCGCCAGTAACGATGACGCTGCTGCAGTAGATCCAAAGTCGAGTGTCTCTAAATATAATCCCTCTACTGCTGCTTTGCTGGATGATGACTTGACCCAAGAAACTTTGATTTTTTGCTCTGACAACGCTTGTTCCAAATATCCTTTTTCTTTAAGCACCATACTTAAGGGATTATAGTCAGCATAATCAATTCTGATTTGTTGCAACTTTTCGTTTGCTTTACTTGATTCTCCCAAAAGAATAAGTAATACAAACAAGCTCAAACGAACGTTCAATATATTATTTAATGTCATTTTTTTGCAATACTAATAAACTGATCCTCCACAAAACACATGGATGATCTATTTGCTCGGTTGGTCAAACAATGAAATTTTAAACATCACCGAAGTGGCATATAGCATTTCAGAATTATGATTTGAACTTTCAAATTACGCGTCGTATCTAACCAGAAAACCGTCCACAAACAATCGCTATCAAAAGTAATTCATTTTCCGTTAAATATCACATAAGAAGTTAGTCACTTAATAGTCACTTAACGCTCCGAGCATAATGTAATTTGAATCTAGTTTAGAGGTCAAATGCAGAATTCGCATCGACACTATGCGTTATAAACATAGTCAATTAACGTCGTCATCATTACTACTTGTTTAAATTATGAATGCCTAACTGTTAGCATATTTTTTGTATTGGCCATAGATCGACCTGATCGTGGAAGTGCTTTAATAATTGAAGATTGATGATGAATTGGGTCCAGCTTAAAAACAGACACTGCGTGTACTAAATCTTGAGCTTGCGTCAGCAATTTATTTGTGGCACCCGACATTTCTGCAACAAGCTCTGTATTTTGTTGCGTTCCTTGCTCCATCTTGAGCACAGCGTCACCTACATGCGCAACACCAATTGCTTGCTCTCTACTTGCAATACTGATTTCCGACAAAATATCTGTAACACGATTAATTGAGCTGACAACATCTCCCATCGTGTTACCTGCCTGATCAGCTAAATTCGCTCCTTGCTCTACTCGCTCAACACTCGCATGAATCAATGCCTTGATTTGTTTGGCCGCTTCGGCAGATCGTCCTGCAAGACTTCTAACCTCAGATGCGACGACCGCAAAACCACGCCCTTGCTCACCTGCGCGTGCGGCTTCAACTGCTGCGTTTAAAGCAAGGATGTTCGTTTGAAACGCAATTCCATCAATGACTCCGATAATGTCTGAAATTTGCTTACTAGATTCACTAATTTTACGCATTGTGTGTACAACTTCGGAAACGACTTGTCCGCCCTGTTCTGCTACATTTGAAGCATTTTTCGCGAGTATGTTTGCTTGTGACGTATTGTTAGCAGTCTGCTGCACCGTTGAAGATAACTCTTCCATGCTAGTGGCAGTTTCTTCCAGTGCCTTCGCTTGAGACTCGGTGCGGTAGGATAGATTTTGATTTCCTTTTGCGATCTCGGAGCTGGCAGTTGAGACTAAATCAGAACTTTTACGAACTGCACCAACTACACGTACTAAATTCTCTTGCATCGATTTTATTGACTGCAGCAATCTTCCTAATTCGTCTTTACTTGTTATCTGAATAGGTTCAGTTAAATCGCCTTGTTCAACGCATGTTATTACTTCGATCGCTTGATGAAGAGGCGTAATAATTGCTCGAAGGATTAAATAGGCGGCTCCAACAGCGATCAAAATAATGACGGTACATCCCAATATGAGTCGCCATTTTTTAGTTGTGAAAATTACTTGAGCTTCGCGGACAGATCTTTCAGAGCGAGTGGCCGTCAGGGTATTGTAGCTATCGGTTGCTTTGATCAAAGCCGCCAACAGTGGACGACACTCATTATTCATCTTAGCTATTGCAGCATCATTTTGTTTTTTTAGCACCAAATTAACGATCTCAAGTGCAACGGGTTCGTAAAGTTGCTCAACTTTGACTATCGCATCAATTTTATCTTTTACTTCAATAGGGACATTTGAGTGCATAGCTAACGTTTGGAGTTTAGTTAGGTTTTTTCGAACGTCGTCTACTGCCCGCATGACAGTCGTTTTTTCAATTTCTGCGTCTTCTGGCTTTGTTACTAAAACGAGATTACGCGCTGCGATTGCTCTTAGATCTACTGCCTCTCTCAAAATATGTGCCGTAGTCGCACGTTCATTGATACCATGCACATAATTATCGAATCGTTCGTTCTCCGCTGTCATTTCTTTGATAACGAGTACACAGATCAATGCAATTAGGATAATAATTAATCCAAATACTGCAATCAATTTAGAACGGACACTCATGTTTTTCCACGCATTCATTCACTTCTCCTAGCTGCATTTCTATACGAAAAAATATAGAGTTATTTATTGTTTTTTTAAGGGATTATGTTTCCCAAAGTTCTATCTACTATGATTCTCTAAAAATTTTAAACCCATTTTTCCCTGCTGATTTTGCCTGATACATTGCATGATCGGCTTGTTTTAGTAGATCACTGTAAGTACAGCTTTGACCTTCATAAATCGCGGCACCAATACTGGCACTACAAGTATGCATGATGTCGAAAACTTGAAATGGGTGTTTGAAATTCACAATGATTTTTTGCGCTACAGTCTCTACCCAAGTTAGAGAGTCTTGGCCATTTGATCGACTACAATTCAATATAATGACGAACTCGTCGCCCCCTAGTCGAGCTACCGTGTCAGATTCTCGAACACAATCGGTCAAACGTTGAGCAGCTTGCGTTAATAATTCGTCGCCGGCCTCATGTCCCTGAGTATCATTGAGATTTTTAAAATTATCCAAATCCAAAAACAACACAGCAAAATTAGATTGATCTCTGGACGCTTTTGCCAAGGTTAAACGTAGCCGGTCTTGAAAAAGACGACGATTTGGCAGGCCAGTAAGTACATCATAAAATGCGAGTCGCTGAATTTCGGCTTCTGCCGCCTTGGCTTTAGAAATATCTCTTGCGATCTTTGATGCGCCGATTACTTTGCCATTAAAATCATAGACTGGCGAGATGGTGACTGATACATCGATCAAATGACCGTCTTTATGTAGTCGCTGTGTTTCAAAATGATCGACTTTTTCACCATTCGCAATGCGCGCTAGAATCTCTGGCTCTTCATGTAATCGATCTTCAGGAATGATAGTTTGCATTGATTGGCCTATCATTTCCTGTGCCGAAAAACCAAATATTTTTTCAGCTCCTTGATTCCAGCTGGCCACAATGCCTTTTGTCGTTTTACTGAGAATCGCATCGTCGGATGAATCAACAATTGATTTAAAATGAGTCAAGTCAAGCTGAGCAAGTTTTCGTTGTGACTGCGCTATCCATCCAATCACACTATCTTTGTTCTCTGCGCTTAACGAAATCTGAGTTAAGAAATCGCCTCGACCCAACCTAGTTATCGTTTTTTGTAAATCTGAAATGGGGCATCCAATAATGATCAGAAGTTGTTCGCGTAGCTTTAAGATGAGAAATACTAACAAACCTCCAAACACAAATAGCGATGCAATCACTATTTTTAATCGTGTATATGCTACATCAACAGCTTGCTGCGTCCGTTCAATAATCATGCGTTCGGTTTCTACAATTGGTCGCATAATTTCGGCTTTCATTGATAGAAATTTCTCGCCGAATACTATCCGTAACGCCTGCTCTCGTTTAGCTGGATCAGTTGGCGAATCTTCTTCGACCAAGCGCATTGCTTCGTTTTCTATTGATACCAATTGATCAGACACAGCTTTTGATCTTGAGAGATTTTTTAGCTCTGCGGCAGTAACACCTGCTCTACCCATTAACTCGAGTAAAGGGATTTGTTCGCCTTGTTGCTCGCGTTGAATAATATTGTGTTCGGGTGCTGATGTTTTAAAATCCCAATAGGCAAGATTATAGTTTTTTGGTCTTGGGCGTCTTCCATCTCTAATATCAACGACCGCACGAAATTGTTCTTTGAAGATAGGATTACCTGTTGCGACATAGGTGCGCACAAGCCTTGTCAAGTCATTTGAAGATTGACGCAATTCTTCGGCAAGTGCGATTGCTACAGATCTGTTTGACAGTTCTTCTTCGTAGCGCCTTTGTTCGTAGACTAATACTATAAAACTAATGCCAAGAGAAAAAACAATACCCAGCATAAGATAACGGTAAAAATTAAAGCGCGAATACTGATTATCAAAGAGCTTTGACAATTTTCATTTCCTTCAAATGAATTGCCCCTAATTTAGTAGGCAAAACCTTCCTCGACTTGAGAACAAATATTCGTTAAGGTATCAGCGTAATCAGCAAATGTAACTAGCACTTTGGTGCTATATGTATTTTAAAAGCCTCCCTCAATCAACGCGATTACATCTCCTCCTGCTCGAAAGGCAGTGAGCTAACTAAACACGGTTGTTAAATTCTCGAAAGTCCAAAATTTTAAACTAGTGAGAAAAAGAAATTAGCGAATGCAATTCTCACGTTCAAGCATGACCTACCAACGGCAGACGGCACCAAACGACGAAATCATTACGGCTTTGCCTGAATTTGCAGAACAATTTCCGAAATGGGGATTTGGCAAATACTTTCAGTTAGTAGGTCGAAGCGCCCATCCGCATCAACTGACCACAAACCAGTTCCACCGACGAGCGCTGTGTTTATTTCGTACCAAATACAAGCATCAAAACGTCCAAGCTCTCCATGTCTTATCAGAGCTATCTAAAAACTTCACATTGCAATACTTTAGGCACAAAAATTGCTCCACAACAATTCAGGGAAATTTAACTTTCACAAGTGTAAATTTGAAAAACCTTACACGTAAATTCAAGAATACCTCGTTAAATTACACGGCCAAAAATGCGCCGTCAGAGCACAAATAGCACCGTAGGCGCGCCTAATGGAAAATTTGGGATTATGCCTCTGGCATTTGCGTATCACAGTCTATGTAGTACTATTTTTAGCAAACCTCGATAAAAACAGGACTTAGGCAAAATTGCGTTGGCGAGGGCCTAGTGTGAAATTCAAGCACCCCTTGCTTGCTCAGGTAGCAGAACTCGTGCTCGTGTTGTCGCACTTTGCAAGTGAACACAACAACGCCAGTGCTTGTTTTGCGAAAGTCCTAAACATGTGAACAACGCAGAGACACTATGACAAAAGCTTCCACATTAGTAGATGTATTGCGCCGGGAATTAAAAGCTAGACGTATCACTTACCAGGAGCTTGCCAGACGGATATCGGTCTCAGAATCTAGTGTAAAGCGTATGTTTTCTAACCGGAATCTGACTTTACAAAAGCTTGATCAGATTCTCGACGCAACCGAAATCAGCTTACACGATCTGACCTCACGCAGTTACGAGGAGTCTATGGTCGAACAACTAAGCTACGAGCAAGAAGAGGAATTAATTCGCGACCGGAAAAAATTTATCGTCGCGGTCTCGGCAATGAATTTTCTGACAGTGCAGCAAATCACCACAATTTACGACATTAGCCATACTGAAGTAATAGCCTATTTAGTGCAACTCGACCATTTAGGCATTTTGGAATTGCTTCCGAATAATCGGATTAAACTTCTACTGTCGCGCAGTTTTCGTTGGCTACCCAATGGTCCGATTCAACAACTGCATCGCCAAGAATCGTTCGCTGATTTCTTAAATTCTAACTTCAGTGACAAACACGACTTCATGCAATTCGTTAACGTACTGCTTTCTAAGCAGTCGAGCGCGATCTTACTCGCACGTCTAAAGCAATTAGCACATGACATCACGGATCAACATCAAATTGACGCTGCCATTCCGTTCGAAGATAAGCATAGAATGAGTTTTATGCTATCAGCCAGACCTTGGATACCTGAGTACTTTCAAGCTCTGGTGCGGCCTGAATACATCGCCAACTATCAAGCCCAAAAATTAAAAAAGGCAGATAAATAAGCCTCTACAAGGCCTTCACACACAAACGAAAATCGGGATCTTCTTCGTATTTTTTGACTTCAAATTCAAGACTACGCATCAGCCTGATCATATTGTGATTATTGTTCAACACCAGACCTTCGATGTAGGCGAGACCCCGACTGCGCGCCACCTCCATGATAGACAACATCATGCGCGAGCCCAATCCCTGTCCGGCAAAATCATCGGCAATCAATAAAGAAAACTCGCAGGTACTTTTATCGGGATTGGTCACATAACGCGATACACCGATGATCTTTTCGATGTCACTAAAACTGCCATCCTCGTTGGGGACTCGTTCTCGATAGATAGCGACTAATGCCATTTCTCTGTCGTAATCAATGAGCGTGAATTTTGCCAACATTCGATCCGACAATTCGCGCATCGAGGACACGAAACGGAAGTAACGGCTTTCGGGCGATAATTTTCTTACCAAATCCTGCAACATTTCCGCATCGTGCGGATGCAAAGGTCTGACCGTATATTTACGTCCATCGCGTAAAGGCCATTCCATTTCTTTATCGGAGGGATAAGGCGAAATCGCCAGATGCTCGTAATTGCCAGGTTCCGCCGGAGAATGCTGAACCACGATGCGCGCATCTACCACCAAAGCGCCGTCACTATCAACGATCACCGGATTGATATCCATCTCACGTAATTGCGGTAAGGCGCACACCATTTCAGAAATACGCAACAATATCTGCTCCAGCGCCTCACGATTAACCGCTGCCGCACCACGCCAGGCTCCGAGCAAATCGACGCTGCGTACCCGCTCTATCAGACGATGGGCCAAGAATTGATTTAAGGGCGGCAATTCGATCGCCCTGTCCGCGATCAACTCTATCATCACGCCACCAACGCCAAACGAGATCACAGGGCCAAATAATTCGTCGGTGGTGATGCCGATAAAAAGCTCGCGTCCAAATGGTTTGCCCGACATATTTTGCACCGTGACACCATTAATCTTCGCATCGGGGCATAGCTGCGCCACCCTTGCCATCATGTCTTGCCAACCATCACGTACGCCTGCTGCATTCGCTATATTTAAGACCACACCCTGCACATCGGATTTGTGAAGAATATCTACAGAATCGACTTTTAATGCCACCGGATAGGTCAATTGATTTGCCACCAACATCGCTTCGGTTGCGCTGCGCGCCAGGATGGTTTTTGTGACCGGAATATGGAAGGCAGAAAGCAAGGCCTTAGATTCCATCTCCGTTAAGACTTTGCGCCGCTCTGCCAGCACACTTTCTATCAAGATACGCGCGCCTTCTAAGTCAGGTTTGGCCAATTGTGAAAGCGGCGGTGGTACCTGACGTAGCAATTGTTGGTTGCGATGGAAAAGCGAGACATGGTTAAAGGCATCGACTGCCGCTTCCGGTGTACGAAAACTCGGTATGCCGGCCTTAAACAAAATCGTTCTCGCGGCAGTAACTTTTTCATCGCCCATCCAACAACTGATCAAAGGCTTACCAACGGTCGCTTGCAAGTCAGCTAAAGCTTGCGCAATAGCGCCGGTATCGACGCCGGCGATCGGCGACAAAATGACCAAGATGCCGTCTATTTGCAAACTATGAGCACAGGCCGTAACCGCAGCACGATAATGCTCAGCGTCAGCATCTTGTGACAAATCTATCAGTTCATCTATGACGGAAAATGGGGAGATTTTTTTTGCTAATTCTTTCACCACATCAGCGGGTAATTTTGCTAATTCCAAACCCACTTCGTTCACATGGTCGGCCGCCAAAACTGCGGGGCCACCGCCGTTTGAAATCACGGCAAGACGCCGCCCCATAGGTAAATAACGAGCAGACAGACATTTTGCCGCGGCGAATAACTGCACCATAGAATGCACCCGTACCGCACCAGCACGCTGCAATGCCGCATCAAAAATCGCGTCGCTACCAACGATATTGCCAGAATGCGTCAACGCCGCTTTTGAGCCCTCTGGCTTGCGCCCCGCCTTTAATACGATCACCGGTTTCGAGTTGGCTGCAGCGCGCAAGGAGCTCATGAATCGACGCGCATTATTAATACCTTCCATATAGACCACAATGGTTTGTGTATTCGCATCGTCGGCCAGATAGTCAAGTACTTGTGCCAGATCGACTGAGGTATTCATACCCAGGGACACCACAGCGGAAAAACCCACGCCATTCTTCCCCGCCCAATCCAGAATCGAAGTGGTTAAGGCACCCGACTGCGACACCACAGCCAGAGCACCGGGCTGCGCTAATTTACCCAGTGCGCTGGCATTCAGATGCAATTTAGGACATTGAAATCCAAAGCTATTCGGCCCCAATAAATACAGGCCATGTTCTTTAGCGATCGCATGAATTTTTTTAGCTAGTTCGGCATCAACACCGATTGATAAAATCAACGCAGCGCGGCATTGAATACGGCCAGCCACTTCTAACGCAGCCGCCAATTGATCGATAGGCAGGGCAATAATCGCCAGATCAGCCCGCGATGCGGCGAGATCACCGAGTGTGCCTTTCATCGCGATATCCAGATAGGTGATTTTGCCCTGGTATTCTTTACTTTCTAAATGCTGTAACAACACCCGCGACATCGGTGTGAGTTTTTCAGACTGCTCACGATTACCGCCAAACACCACAATAGAGCGTGGCGCAAACAAGGACGCAAGATAGTGCTTATTCATAAGGCTTCCTGTATTGAATGACGCAACAAAAAAGTAAATTGAGACTAGTCCGCACCGATTAGCACACGCACATGCGCTGCCGCACTACGACCCAACGAAGACAAATCGTATCCACCTTCCAGACAAGATACGATACGACCTTGCGCATGGCGCTGCGCTACTTGCACGATCTGCTTGGTGACCCATTCATAGTCAGCTTCGACCAGAGCCAGGTTGCCCATATCATCTTCACGATGCCCATCGAAACCTGCAGAAATAAAAATCATCTCCGGTTGAAATTTTTCTAAAGCCGGCAGCCAGACATCGGTCACCGCCCGCCGAAAAACATCACCACCAGAACGTGTCGGCAAAGCCACATTGACCATATTCGGCCCCATAGGCACATCACCACAAAATGGATAGAGATTTTTTTCAAAAATGGAGCACATCAAGACACGTGGATCATCGAACAAAATATCTTCACTACCATTACCGTGATGCACATCAAAATCGATCAAGGCAATCCGTTCTATTCCGTGATGCGCTATTGCATGGCGTATCCCGACCACGACATTATTAAAGAAGCAGAAACCACCGGCATTACTACGTTCCGCATGATGACCGGGAGGACGAATATTACAAAACGCAACTGGTGCTTGTCCGCTTGCGACCAGATTCGAAGCCAGCACCGCAGCACCCGCTGCGCGTAACGCAGCTTGGTAAGAAAATTCATTGATATTGGTATCAGGATCAATTTGCACGTGCCGCCCTGAGGGCACACGCTGCGCAATTTCGGCAAATTCCTTGAGATAGCTGACACTATGTGCGCGGGCTAATTGTTCCGTCGTCGCCAATGGCGCATCAAGCTGATCCATGTAGTCGAGCAGCCCCTTCATCAAGAGTTGATCGTTCACCGCGCCCAAACGTTCCGGGCATTCAGGATGATGATTGCCCATGTCATGTTTTTGGCAATCGGTATGCGTGATATAGGCGGCTAACAAGACGGCGACTCCTGAATGTAAACGGAACAGACTGAACTAAGCTGATTGATTCTAGACCCATGCGTGCATGCAGTAAAGCAAGACTCGCCCGGATTTGTGCTCGATCAAACGATGGCCGTCATGACTCTCAAAAACCTGGCGGAACGAAGCTGGCGCCCGGATTAAAAAAAAGCGCTTACAAAAGACGGCGCACGTGACACGCTCTTAGAAAATGAAAGCCATACTAAGGTCCCAATTTTTTACTGGTATGGATAGATTTATGCATACGTCGCAGACCCAGCCAAACGGCACCCAAGACCAAGGGCACAGCAATACCGACAGCAGTTTCGGTATGGGCAATCCAGCCAAATTCTTTTGCCGCTTTCGCCACGTAACCAAATAAACCAATCACATAGTAGGAAATCGCCGCGACCGACAAGCCTTCTACCGCCTGTTGCAAATGTAATTGCTGGGCAGCGCGGGCATTCAAAGATTGTAGAATTTTTCGATTCTGCATTTCCTGCACGATACCGACCCTCGTTCGCAACAAATCATTGCTATTAGCAATACGGCGCGCCAAGGCTTCCTGACGATTCGCCACCGCATCACAGGTATTCATGGCGGGCGTTAATCGTCTATCCATAAACTCGGCCACCATGGGCAAGCCCTCTATGCGTTGTTCGCGCAACTCCTCAATGCGAGCGTGCACTAAACCAAAATAAGCCTTAGATGCAGAGAATCGATAGTTATTTTCGAGCGAGAGTTTTTCTATACGCGCAGCCAGATGGGTGATTTTTTCCAGCAGATGTCGTTCGGAGTCACTCTCCTTGTCCAAGCCTTGTTCGCTCAAAGCGTGATCCGCTTCCACCATAGTGCTAGCCAAATCGACCAAAGCACTTTCTATCGCATTGAGTTGTGGCGTTGTGCGCTGTGCAAAAGGCAATCCCAGCAGTGCCATCATGCGGTAGGTTTCTATCTCTAAAATACGCTGTGCCAAACGCCCGGCCTGTTGTGCCTGCATATCCACATCGCGAATCACAAAACGACTAAAGCCATCGGCCTGCACTACAAAGTCTGACCAAAATTCCCCACCTTGCATGACGCGGCTTCCGGCCAAAGCATGTCCTTGAAACAGCTGCCCCACCTCTTTAGCAAACGCTTCTTGAGACAAAGAACGATTATCTAAAATCAAATGCGCCGCGACTAATACTTTGCCTTGCAAGCTGTGCAACCATGCTTCGGGAATCCGCGTAATCGGCATCTGCGTCATACACGCTGCCAAGCTGCGCGCTTCGCTCTGTCCGTCAGGCTGATGCTGTGCGAAAGTATAGGTAGCAAATTCGGTATGACATTCCCATTTCAAACGAAATGGGCCAAAGTCAAAATAAAAATATTTGGCATCGAGTGCAGGTGGACTCACTCCAAAATGCGCGCACAGTGCCAACAACAAAGCATGCTGCTGTTCATGCGCAGAGGCACTGAGGTCGCTCTGCGGCTCTGGGTAGACAGCCAGATGCGACAGTAACTCGGGCGCATGCAATTTCAAAAACGGTCGCGAGTGAATTTCTGCCGCCAAAGGCACGCGCAGATGATGATTCAATTCAAAAAAATGCATAGACATAGTGAAGGCTCAGGAAGTTAAAAAATCTTTGCTGAAACAAAACGCACATTTTTCAATCCTAATGTGCTTGTAATTTGCCAACTCGTTTCAATCCATAGCTTAAGGTGTCTGCGCGCGGCGATGGCCGTGGCTGTCTTTTTGGGAGCTTGATAATCACCAAACGGGCTGTGATGAGCCGGATTCGAAAAATGATTGTAACAAAGATGTGTGAAACCGGTATGACCACTCGACAAAGCCGGACAATCACACGGAAACATTGTTACTTAAACGAAAGATAAAATAGCTAGCCGCAGAGACGCAGAGAGCGCAGAGAAAGACATGAATCAAGTTTTCTCTCTGCGTCCTCTGCGCCTCTGCGGCGAAGTTTTGTTGTGATTTTCCTCATGCAATTTCCCTATTGGGCAAAGCACGGTGCATAAAAAACAGAAATGACAAGCTATATATTGATCTAGCTGACAGTACCCCTGCCAGAAATCACCAGCAGGTACTGGTAAAATGCAGGTCTGTACAGCCAATTGCGTTCAGCAGGCGCTGCTTTTTACTTCAAAGAGGACACTATGACCCAACTCAAAGCCATCATGCAAACCAGCAAAGGCACGATCAACCTGAATTTATTTGCAGACAAAACCCCAGTGACTTGCGCTAGTTTTGTGAACTTGGCACAACATGGCTACTACGACGGTTTAAATTTCCATCGCGTTATCAACGATTTCATGATCCAAGGTGGGTGCCCAGACGGCACAGGCATGGGCGGCCCAGGCTACCGTTTCAAAGACGAGTGCACGAGCGAACTACGTCATGACAAAGCCGGTATTTTGTCTATGGCCAATGCGGGCCCTGGTACGAACGGCAGCCAATTTTTCATCACTCACGGTCCTACACCACATTTGAATGGCAAACACACGGTCTTCGGCGCAGTAGTCAGTGCTGACGACATGAAAGTAGTCAACAGTATCGTCAAGGGCGATGTGATCGAGAAGTTGACTATAGAGGGCAACACCGCTGATTTGTTGGCATCTCAAGCTGAATTGGTCGCAAAATGGAATGAAGTTTTAGATTCCCGCGCTGCGTAAATACGTTGAGTAGTTTGGGCAGCTAAGTTGGGCTGCCAAACTCAGAAGCATCATGAGCCCGGCAGACTTTGTCGGGCTTAGTTTAGAACAGCTGCAAGCCACACAAAAAATAAGCGTGCATTCTAATAGACTTCCGCGCTTACAACTCAACCCATACCAAAGAACGCATTGTTCCCAATGATAACAATACGCGCAGCTACACCCTCCGACTTCGAAAAAATCTGGCCCATATTTCACGAGATTGTTAGCGCTGGTGAGACTTACACTTATCCCAGCGACACCAGCAAGGAACAGGGATTTCAATTGTGGATGACCTTACCCAGACAGACTTTCGTCGCTGAAGAAAATGGTGAAATTTTAGGCACTTACTTTATCAAGACCAACCAAAGCGGTGGTGGTGATCATGTTTGCAATTGCGGTTATATGGTGTCATCACAAGCACGTGGACGTGGCTTGGCTAGTTTGATGTGCGCGCATTCACAAAACATCGCCAGAGGGTTGGGCTATCTGGCCATGCAGTTTAATTTTGTGGTATCGACGAATGAAGGCGCGGTGCGTTTATGGACGCGGTGCGGTTTCGACACCGTGGGCCGATTAGCTAAGGCATTTCGCCATCCTGTACATGGGCTGGTGGATGCCTTGGTCATGTATAAGTGGCTAGCTGATTAAAGTTGACTTCCCGTTTTCACACTAGATCAATTTATCCGCAAACATCTTACGTGCCTTCGCGACTTTCGGTGCCACCACAAATGAGCAATAGCCTTGCTGTGGATGCTGGCGGAAATAGTTTTGGTGGTAAGCCTCAGCCAAATAGAACTGCGGTGCCATGCTGAGCTCGGTGACGATGGGATCATCCCAAATACTGGTCATTTTTAGCATGATTTCTTGCGCAATGTGCTGCTGTTCAGCATCATGATAGTAAATGACTGAACGATATTGCGTACCACTATCAGCACCTTGACGATTGAGCGTAGTCGGGTCATGGATCGTGAAAAAAATCTCTAAAATGTCGGCGTAGCTAATCAACGCAGGGTCAAAGCGCAAACGCACGACTTCAGCATGTCCGGTCGTACCGGTGCAAATTTGCTCATAAGTCGGATTATGAGTTTTCCCACCGCAATAGCCGGATTCCACACTGTTAACCCCACGAATCTGTTGGAAAACTGCCTCGGTACACCAAAAACATCCGCCACCCAAGGTGGCAACTTGTTCAATTTGCGTTGTCATTATTTATCTCCAAACTATTCAAAATCAGGAACTTATCGACTTTTAGTCAATTTTCAGACCACATTCTTACACTATTTGCCTTAAAAGAAATATTTTGCTGTTTTTTGAGGATTCAATTATCAAGACAACGACACAATCTACGCTCTAAAGTAATTTTCTAACAATACTAAACCTCGGTTCAAGCGGGTAAAATGCGGTCATGCAAAATTTTGACGACGAATCCATAGTAAGAATAGAAGACGATTTATCCGATCAGAACGATTTAAGTCTCAAGTCTTACTTCAAATCCAGTTTAACTCCCGACGATGTTGTTGCCCTCGCCCCTTTGCGGCGCGCCCAGCCTATGCTGCAAGCGTTCACCGCATTATTCCACGGTGGCATCAACAGCGTCTTAATGCGCCTGCTGGTCTTGCGCGAATTGACTGCGGATGTCGATTCACCTTCGCTCAGTCGTGCCGATATTAATGCCAAACTCGGTTATCTGGAGCCAGAAGCGCTCGAAACTGTGCTAACGCGTCTGCGCAGCACCGGACTCTTGGTCTGGGATCCAAGTCAATCTGTGTATCGCATTGCACCGATGGCGCGCAATGTCTTAGCGGCGATTGAATCCCTGATTCAAGTTGAGCAGCAAGACGATCCGTCCGAAGTCAGCTATATGTTGACCCAAGTTGCGGGTGCACAAGCCGTCGGTGGTGTGTCGGTCGAACAATTACATCATTTACTCGGCCGCTTAATTGAATTGACCGAAGAATTTTCTGACGCGATTGCCTCAGGTTCAGAATTCCAACTCCGTACCGCGCAGCAAAAATGGCATACCGCCTGTGATTGGGTAGAAAAAGGCTCTCAGATTATTCATGCGATTACCAATGATAGCCGCGCTGACTCTGCAACACACCGGGCCGCACAGGCGATTGGTCGAGCGCAAAGTGCACTGCTGAATATGCAAGGCATGTTCTCACGCGCTTTGAATCAGATCGAACGTCAACGCGTGCATTTAGGTCAATCGGGTTTATCGACGACCGATATCAAGATGTGGTTACTGCAGCGTGAAGATCTCGCTTCGCTTGCCGATGGCGCTTTATCGCATCCAGTGACGCCGCATTTCATTACGCCGTCCGAAATGATAGACGTGGCAGAAAGCGAATTGCTCAGCCATCGCAACTCAGCGGTCTTGGGTGTATTACCGACCGGTGAAAATGCGCCATCGATTGCGAATGACAATAGTGAAGCTTTGTTAGAACTCGATCATTGGTTAGATTTGCTCGGCAAAATTGATGGCAAGTCCTATGATCCAGAGACCAAGAAACACAAGCCGCTACAAGATTATTTATTACCCGCCAGCTTTGCGATTGCCTCGTACCGCGCTTCGTTACTGCCGTTGATAGGTGATGCGAATGAAGCCTCGTTGCAAGGCGCAACGGCGATTTTGGCACGCTTGCCTTTGAGTTTTAACTCTAAAGACAAAATGCGCAAACTATCAGATCCACACATCGCGGCAATCTCGGTGGCTAGCTTGCTACCTTTGAATATGCCGCAGGATGATACCCATGAATAAGTTCCAAACCTCTCAACACAGAGACACAGAGATATGGAGAAAGACAAGAGAAACCTCTATGCCTTCTCTGTGCCTCTGTGTCTCTGTGGTTAATGGTTTTAAAAAAGAGATTTCCCATGACTGAAGACGCACAAATCCTTATCGCCCGTTTGTTGGCGCATCAGACTTTACGTCGTGAAGACAAGTTAGTAAAACGTGCTTTATCCGACGAAAATTTTCGCAGCGACGTTGACGCGCGCTTGAAAGCTTGCGGCATGAAATTTGTCGATAACGTGTATGCCGACCATGTGACGCTGGCATTGACACGTGATAGCGAATCGAAAGTATTCGGCACCAAAGACACCTGGCAGAACAATAATTTCGGCTTGGCACGCGATGGCGTCGCATTGCTGGTCGTACTGTGGTCGCTGATTATTTTGCCGAAACGCGAACGCCAAGAAGCGCATCAAATGGCGCAAGAAGACCAGAACGATATGTTCGGCAAAGAAAAACCTTTGCCACGCGCTGAAGACACCTCGATCGGCATTTCCTACCGCACCTTGCTCGCTGACTTTGGCGAAAAGCTGGGCAAGAAAACGCGTATGGATATGAATCTCGGGCAACTCTCGCGTTTAGGTTTTATCGAACGCAAAATGGATCTGATCATGGAAGGTCCCTTGCTCGATTTGCTGATGGATACCGATGCCTTAAAAGACCGCATCATCAATGGCGCACTATCGGATATTTTCCATATCCCCATGCCACGCACACCAGCGGTAATCGAAGCAGAGCGTTTGGCGGCCGAAGAAGCCGAAGCTTTAGTCGCAGAGTCAAGCAACCCAGAAAATAAATAGTAAAACCTCTCAACACAGAGGCACTGAGACACAGAGGAAAGTCGGAGAAAGTCAAAATCATTCCTCTTGTTTTTCTCCGTGTCTCTGTGCCTCTGTGTTGAGAGGTTTGAAAATCATCCAACGCTCGACGCAAATTTTCTAAAGAAGAACAAAATGTTTCACATCAAATCACTAGAACTGGTTCATTGGGATTACTGGCAACGGATTAAAAACATCCCGCTCGATGCCAAGATTATTACGATCGCCGGACAAAATGGTTCAGGCAAAACAACCCTGCTCGACGCATTGCGTACCTTGTTCGGTCTGGAATGCTCTATGGGACGTTCTTACAAACACTATGCACGCCACTCCGGTCAACAGACGGCATGGATACGCGCTGTGGTGGACAATAGCGCAGTTGGACCACAGATCTCGAACCGCCCTTTCCGCATGTCGGGCTTGTATGAAGATGAAGTCACGCTGTTCTGCAAAATCGAAAAAAACGGTGGTGACTGGAAACGTCAATACTTGATGCGCAGTGGCAAAATCGAGATTGAAGAGATACAGGAAGCCAACGATTGGTTGGGCGTCGAAACCTATCGCAAACGTTTATCCCATGCAGGTCTGTCTTCAGCGATGGGCAAAGTGCTGGCACTAGAGCAAGGTGAAACCGATAAGCTGTGCGAGTACGCGCCGCGTCAATTGCTCGACTTAGTGTTTCAAGTGTTCGGCGATAAAGAAGTTTTGGATGCCTACGACGATGCAAAGCGTCATCAGCGTGACACAGAATCTGAACTGCAACGCTTTGAAACAGAACTTGAAGGCGCCAAAACCAATCTGGAAGGCTTGCGCTTAAAAGTGGCGAACTTCCATCAATGGGAAAGTCTGAACAAAGAAAAACGTGATTTGCAGGAAGAGATTTTACCGACGCTGCAATATCACGAAGACTTAGAACGCGCTTCAGCAACCAGCCAAGCATTACGTGCCAGCAAACGTTATTTGAAGGCGCAAGACGAAGCCTTATCCGAACGCCGTCAAGCATTGGCACAACAAGCACAAAATCACAGCGAAGCCCAGCAAGCCGAAGCGGCATTAGAAGCTGAAGAATCCAACTTGCGCGAAAAACTCGCACAGGTCAATGCCAAGCTCAAACCGCAAGAAAGCTTACTCGAACAAAAAGCGCGTCTACAAAAACTGGCTGCTGAAGCCGATGCCGACATCGCGAACATCGCCGATGAGTTAGAGAAAAAAGAAGAAGAACTCGCGCAGCAAAAACAAGAACGTGATGCCTTGAGTCAGCGCATTGCCGCCGACATGGAAACCATCTCCGCGCTGCAAGGCAAGGCTACTCTGCCCGATCCAGAGAACGTGCGCCAGATGCGCCGTGCTTTGAACGAAGCGAATATCCCGCACAGCATGTTGCCTGAGATCGTCGAAGTTACCGACGCCAAATGGCAAGGTGCAGTCGAAGGTGTGTTGCGCGGTTATACCTCGGTGATTTTGCTCGACAATCCTAGTGACGCCAGTGCTGCCTATCGCATCGGTGAGAAGCAGCGCTATAGCCACTTCATCGTGCCGGATCGCGTCAATGCCCCGGTGGTGAAAGACGACAGTCTATTGTCCGTCGTTAGTTTCAACGCCAAAGCACCGGCCTGGCTGATAGAACAATTAGAACGCATAGAAACCGTCGATAGCATCGATATCGGCATGAAGCTGCACAAGTCACAAGAATGGATTACGCCGGATGCGTATCACTTCGAACGTCGCGGTGGCCGCTCTTTATTTGTTGAAGTATCGCGCTACCGTTTTGGGAATGCTGGTCGTACCCAACGTCTGGAAGCTTTGCAAAAAGCCCTGCCACGTTTGCAATCCCAAGAAGATCAACTCACGATCAAGATCAGCAAACTCGCTGGTGAAATTTCTTCTTACAAAGCACGTCTCGCTGGAGTCGATGCAGCCAAAGAATTAAGTGCTCGTCATGCAGAATTTGAAGAAGCCTCGCGCAATACGCAGCCATTGAAACAACAGCGTATTGAAGTCGGAACACGTCTCGGTGAGATCGCGCCTCTACTCAAAGCTGCAACTGAACAACGTACCGTCGCGCATCTCAAATGGGAACAAGCGAAAGCGGCCATTGCCGATGCAGAATCCCAACAACGGGTTTCAGAAAAGCGTCACGCAGAAGAGCGCAAAGCGCAATTCGAAACCCTGCGTAACATGCGCAACACATGGCATACGCTACCACTCAATTGGAAGCGCAGCTCGCATCGTAAAGAGCTGGTCGCGGAACATGAAAACGTACATCAAATCGAATTACGTTTGCGCAGCCTAGGAAATAACCTGGCACGCGATGATTGGGAAACGGATTCGACGGTCGTTGATCAATACACGCGTTTGAATAATTTGCTGCAAAACCGTCAGGCTGAAACCGACGAGCGTCGCTATCAAAACAATCGTGCGATGGAAGCGACTGTCAACGCTCGTGCCGCCTACATGGACAGACTGCGTTACACGATAAAAACCTATAGCAAGAACATCAAACAACTGGGCGAGTTGGCTGGCATCGAAGTCCACACCGATCCAGTCAAGCTAGAAAACGATGACGTGATGTTGTCACAAGCAGGCTTGCACGTACGCTTTAAGTTCGACGGCAAAGGCCCTATCGGCATGAACGATGGTGAAGCCTCTGGTGGTCAGCAGGTCATGAAATCATTGATCCTTTTGATTGGCCTCTTGAAATCCGAAGACGGCTCGGGCGGCTTTGTGTTTATCGATGAACCCTTCGCGCATTTGGATATCCGCAATATTCAATTGGTCGGTGAGTTCTTGAAAAACACCGATGCGCAATACCTGATGACCACGCCGTTGACGCATAACACTGACGTCTATGATCCTTCGGAACTTACCTTAATTACGAGTAAGAAGAAAAAAGATACGGAATGGGCGCAGCCGATTTTTGTATTACAACGCCGAGTTGAAAAACAAAAAGATGCACGAACATAGGTTTCAGAAATTGCTCTACCGAAAAAGTATTGGAGCTTGTTCGTCGCAAGCTCCATTTATAATCAAGCCTTAAGGCATAGGGCTCTTGCTCAATGCCGCGTTGGCGTCCATGCCTGACTAGACCTCATTTTTTGACTCCCGAGATCCATCTCCACCACAATCCGGTCTCGAATATTTTGCAAAACATATTTGCAAAGACAATTGAAAACCCAGTACCGACAAACACCAAAATTGCAAAATGTAAATGCATCAAATTGGTAGGTAAATGCATTTCCTCTATCAAATGATTCGTTATGGCCAAGACTGGAATATGAACCAAATAAAGTGAATAAGAAAAATGACCTATCTTGGTTAAAGCTTTGCCTTCCAATAATCGGCGAACCATGGAATGCGGTGCACGCCCAGCAAGCCATACCAAGCCAATACTTACCAATACTGCAAACACGATATCTATCGTTTGCGCTTGCTCGGCAAACCGGGTAGCACTGGCCGCATCCCGAATCGCATAGGTATTCATCAAAGACACAAACCAAACCAGGGCAGCAGCAAACAGAGGCAACAGAATCAACCATTGCTTACGGCGTCTTTGCATATGAGCTTCACCGAATGCTAGCCACGCAGCAAAAAGCCCAAATACGAATAAATAGAGAAAATAGGACGGTGTCATGATGGTCATATGCCAATTCGACACGAACTGAGGTGGATGATTTGCGACCCAGACGATAGCACTCGCCACAATGCAAGACAAAACAAAGGCGATCAATGCGCCAAACTTACGCAGAAAAAATACTAAGAGTGGGAAAAAGAAATACAGATGCCACTCAGTCGCGATACTCCAAAAAGGGCCATTGATGGCATTAAATTGCGGATAGAAGTCTTGCATCAATGAAAAATTAACTGCCAAAATTTCCCAAGAAATTGTCGGCGTCAATCCAATCGGATGTCTCCCCCAAGTACCAAGAGGGATAAAGAAATTGATCAATAAAATAAGGCAAAGAATAGCAAAGTAAGGTGGCAGAATACGCGTTGCCCTCGCCTTAAAGAAGCCCAGTACACCAGCCGACAATCGATTTTGGTTACGAAGCACCGGCAATGCTAGACAGAATCCTGACAACACCAGAAATACCACGACCCCTAAGTGCAGGTATAACAAGGCATTAATGGCTTTTGTCCAGATCGATTGGTGTGAATTCCATCCATAAGCAAATAAATGACAATGGCCCAACACCACCCAAAGAGCTGCCAGCGCGCGCAAACCATCTAGGAATGGCAAACGCGACTGAGCTCTAGATTGTGCCAGATCAACTTGAGATATTGATTTCATAAAAAGCGCCACTAAAATTGTCATTGCTTATATAGCAAAGCGCAGAACTGTAACAGTACCGCTCTTTATCGACAATAAAAAATCTTGGATATAGATAAAATTTAATCCCCAATAACCTATATCCAATACATACAAATCAAGGAGGAGCAGGCCCGACAATTTCCTTAAGTTGGATTTCTCCATTTGCAAGAGCATCTTCTAATTGCTCAAAGAATTTTGTATGTTCGCGTGCGTGAGAGACTATTTTTTCTATTCCAATTGCACGATTACGCCCTTTAGCTTTTGCCAGGTATAACGCCGCATCGGCGAATTTGATACTTTCCTCAAAGCTGACTTGCCTCGTCGAACGCCATTGCAAGGGCATCAAGACATAACCTATCGAAGCACTTAAGTGTATTTGTTGGCCGTCGAATTCCATGGGTAAGCTTCGCAGCTCAGTCAAAATGCGAGTTGCCATCATGCCCGCTTGTTGGGCATCACAGGCAAAACTACAAATCAAAAATTCTTCACCACCCCAACGCACGACGATGTCGCTATCACGCACAATCAATTGGATACGTCTGGCAATTTCAATCAAGGCAGCATCACCGGCAGGGTGTCCAAAATTGTCATTAATTTTCTTAAAATAATCAGCATCGATGATGAGCATGGCCGCGCTTTGGTTTTGAATTTTTTGCCATATTGCATTGCGATTTTCCATCACATAACGGCGATTGAATAATTGCGTCAACGGATCTTGAAATCTTTGTATATCTAATTCCTTATTTTCTATTTGCAACGCTGAATTACGTTGTCTTATTTGAATAAACAAACGCACCGACCAGGCAAGCGCCAGTAGCAAAAAAAGCGCCAGGAATACCCAGCGTTGTAGGCTCAATCGGTTCTTCTCGACCTCGGCTTGCAAGCTGAGATTTTCTTTGACACGTTCTTCTGTTTTAAGTAGTTCTCGTAATTCATTGGCAGCATGCCCACGGCTCTCTCTCTCAATGCGGGTACTCAAGTCTAGTTTTTGTTCCAATGCCGTGTAGGCTTGTTCAAAATAGCCATTTTTTGCGTATGCGCTCGCCATGCTTCCATAAAAATCACGCATCGCTACCTGATCATTTTCTTGTTGAAAAAACTTCGCAGCTTCATTAAATAGCTGTTGTGCTAGCTCTGGATTCTTGTTTTGTATGGCTAGCTGAGCCGCTGTCATTTTTGCGTAGCTATGTAAGGAGACGTCATTATGTTTCTGTGACCAAATTAAGAGGCGATTAATTTCCTTTTGAGCCTGATGAAAGTCACCTTGTGCATAAGCGATATCAGCATAATTACTCCAGACTATCGGTGGCACCGTATCTTCTTTCTGCTTGTAGGCTATGGCTTCTACTTCTCGGTACGCGCTAAGTGCTTCGTCGTAACGTTTTAGCGCAGCCAAAATGTAAGCACGATTTAGTAGGCTATCGGTATCTATGTATTCTGGCGAGATTTTTTTACGTAATGCGACGACTTCCTCAATATGGGTCAAGGCTTCTTCTTTATCACCATAGTCTACTTCCACCATTGCTAAACTACGCAAGGAAACCGCTTGCCTAAAAATATCATGATTAGCCCTAGCCACATCGATAGCCATCTTCGCCGCATCGATGGCATCACGCGCCCGACCTTGCCGGCTTGCTAGTGTCACGTATAAAGTACTGATCCAATAACGCAAGGTTGCAGCTTGGGAGTTTTTCACAAAGTGAAAAGCCCGCGCCAAACTCTGATCGCGTTTTTTCGTATCTACTTCGGCATACATTTGACACAATTCAATCGCCGCTTGCACCGACGTCTTGAAACCGTCTTCCGTCACTATGGATTTCAAGTTCTTTAAAATAGATTGATAGGCGGAGACTTGTTTCAGTTGTGTTGTTAAGTAGCAGCGGTAGGCGCTCAGCGTGGCAAAGTCTTTCAGGTTTTTACTTTGCGGTTCTATCTTCACTAATTGCGCTAAGACCTGACTATCATCATTTCCATATTGATCCGCGATTTTATCCATCGCTAGTTCAAAACTCGAGAACTGATCCTTACTAGCTGGAGCGACCAGATTTGCACTTTGCGCCTGAACATCAAAATTGCTCATTATGATAGCCAGCGCCAGGCAAATCGATAGCACCGTATCAATGCAGTGAACCAGCAATCTTTGTAGCTTAATTATCATCGGCTGTAGTCAGTGGAAGTGAAAATCCAGTGTATTCGCAGCATTTCCTCAAGGCAATACCAAACGATTATGATTTGAAAAATTATCCTCATCTCCCGCCACAACATCCATGTCAAGCTGCCTAGCTATTTTTTCCAAATACTTAGCTTGAGACTATTGAGCGAATGAGGCACAATCGCCACAACAAAAATATGAGGTAAGTCATGGGAATAGAAATGAGTGGTGCGGGAGAAACCCTAACGGATTTAGTCTTAATCAATGAAATGGGGCCAACTCAAAACGAAGGTGGCTCCAATCAAGATCCTAAGCACTGCGGCAATTGCGGGACACAGTTAACAGGAAAGTACTGTCATGCCTGCGGTCAGTCGGGTCACATACACCGCTCCTTAGCGCATATGTTTGAAGAAGTTTTACACGGTATCTTTCATTTTGATACCAAAGCATGGCGTACCATTCCGGCCTTGATTTTCAGACCCGGTCATTTGACGAAAGATTACATTGAGGGCAAACGGACTTCATATGTCTCGCCATTAGCGCTTTTTTTATTCCTGATTTTTTTGATGTTCTTTGTTTTTTCAGTGACGATGAAAGGACCTAGTGATGAGATTCTAAAAATTCCGGTTGTCCGTGAAAACATGGTCAAAAAATTGGAAACCAGTCAAGCCATGCTGCAAGAGCAATCGACTGCTTTAGCAAAACTGCCGCCTGGCAGCTCAGACGCGACTGATCTGAGACAAGAAATTCAAGAACTACAATCAGACATTCGAAAATTTCAAGATCGCCTAGATATTATTGATGGGAAAACCGTCGACCTTCAAGACGCGCAAAAACAGCTAGATGCCAATGAAAAAAATTTAGCTGAATTACGTGCGAAGGAGACCGCGTATGATGCACTCAGCACCGCGGAAAAATCAGCTTCTGAAGTTAAACCTTGGGAGCTTGCGCAAGAAATTCGTCATATTGAACGCGAAATTAAGTATTACAAAAAGCGTCTAGAACAAAACCAAATCGCAAAAGTTGAACAGACGCCTGAGCTCAATCCCAATCAATCAACACCAAAGAATGATAAAAAAGTTAGCTCGCCTACAACCAGCGCAGAGACTAATGCTCAAATAATCGAAGCTGATGGCAATCTTGACGCTGATTTATCAAAAATCCCCTTTATTGGAGAAGGCTTAGCGCATGCCGACAAAAATCGTGAGCTAACTTTCTATAAGATGAAAAAAAATGCGGCAAGCTCAGCTTTTTTATTGATGCCGATTTCCTTGCCATTCTTATGGTTGCTATTTGCCTTCAAACGAAAATATGTGATGTTTGATCATGCGGTATTTTCACTCTACTCATTATCTTTTATGTGTCTGCTGTTAATGTGTATCGCGGTTTTATCAAAATTTGATTTCACCGGGATAGCAGGCGTCTTATTTATGACGGTACCGCCCGTGCATATGTTTGTACAACTGAGGCATGCCTATAGTTTAGGTATCCTTGCTAGTTTGTGGCGCACGATAGCTTTACTCATGATTGCTTTCATCTCTTTGCTGATTTATGCCGCGGTGGTCACCCTCTTAAGTGCCTAATTTGAACACGGAGAAGCACTACAAAATGACTATTTATGTTGCTTTACTACGCGCAGTGAATGTGGGTGGCACTGGTAAGCTACCTATGAAGGATTTAGTCCTTATGTGCGAGGCACTAGGCTTTCAACAAGTGAGGACCTACATCGCCAGCGGTAATGTCGTCTTTCGCAGCGAACACAGCGCAAAAAAATGTCAGGCTTTATTAGAGGCGGCTTTGGCAAACTATGCAGGAAAAGCAGTCAGTATTTTTATCCGCACTCCTGAGGAACTCAAAAAACTGCTGAACGATAATCCTTTTGCCGACAAAGAGGGCAATCGAAGTATCTGCTTGTTTCTCAATGAAGCAAGCAGCACTACGATGTTAGAAACCCTTAAACACAAAGATGAAGAAGAACTTGTTTGCGGCGACCGCGCGCTCTATGTGTACTACGGCAATGGCATGGCGAAGTCGAGATTGATTATTCCGGCAGCCAAATCGGGAACCGCGCGGAATATGAATACCGTCGCTAAACTGTATCAGATAGCGCAGGCCCTGGATTTGACTTAGTTTGCCTCAGGCCCTGGGCAGTTGACCTAATATGGCTTGGGCAAAACGCTGCGGCGCTTGCGCATCCAATTCTAAAAACAATTCAGGCTCCAGCAACTCCAGCTCCATCAGCAAAAATTGCCCATCACGTATCACGCCATCCACTCTGGCATAACAAGGCATGTGCGGCAAGGCCTGCACAATTTTATCCGCTTGCGCAATCAATTCCGGTGATGTTTGCATCGCTTCGACACTGCCACCATGATCGGACTGCACCCGAAAATCACCTTGTTTGGCACGCTTGATCAAGGCATGGCTATAGGCACCATCAAAGAAAACTAAAGAGCACTCACCTTGCGTCACGATTTCAGGCATAAAGGGTTGTACTAGAAAATCCTGTTCCAGCCGCCACTGATTGAAATCATTTTCATGTAATGCAGTTTTGCCTTTTTGCACACGCAAAGTACGCCAGGCACCGGCTGATTGCACTGGCTTTACCACTATCTCATCGGTCTGCATGGCAACCAATAAGTCGTCGAGTGAACGCTGGTCATCTGGTTTTAAACAAATGCTGGGAATCAAGGCTAGTCCCGCGTTCTGCAATTCGAACAAGTAGTTTTTATTCAAATTCCATCGCAGCGTGTCTAAGTCGTTCACGACCTTAATCTGCAACTGCGCCAGGTGATCCAACCATGTCAAGAATTCAGGCAATTTCTCGTGGTAATCCCAAGGGCAACGAATCACAATAGCATCAAACTCCGTCCAATCCAGATTTGGCGCATCCCAAACACAGATACTAACTTTCATGCCGAGCGCCTCCAAAGCAAGAGGCAATAATTGCTCGCCGCCGAATAACTCAGGTAAATCCGCACTTGTTACTAAAGCGATGTGATAACTCTGCATACGACTTGTTTCCTAAATTCAACTGAGAAGTTCATGATACCAAAAATAGGCTTAGGCGAGATCAGTCGGTTTAGCTAGCTGAGGAAGCTAAATACCACTTGATGTCACTGAAAATTAAATTCTTTTAAAAACAATTCAATACAGAAACTTAATCGACAAATATATTAATACCAGATAAAAATTACCACAATATGAAGTGCACTTTAAATAGCAAACTGAATTTACTTTTATGAGCATAATATCGTATAAATCAAGCTATTTTTATATGAATTGCGTGAATCGAAGGCATATTTAATATCTACGAAAGATTCTTCGGTTCGCAGATCAATGATCATTTATCTCGCTTGAAAAAAAAATAGCATTGACTTTCCGTCAATCTCATTCTCTGTTCTACTCATTCCCGATTGTCGCCCACTGCATACCTACATGAGGCTCAGTGTCAGTCCTGTGTTTACCAAGCAAAGGCGTGGTGACAATCAAGATCAACAAATCGAACTAATTATTCGAACTAAGTGAGTCAAACCAAGCTTGCAATCAAGCAAGTCGTCAAAAACAGGGAGAGAGACATGCAACAGAGAATACTATCGAGTTTAGTGTTAGGTTTAGTCCTGGCAGTTACGAGCAGTGTCACGATACAAGCGGGCGAGAAAAAAGTCTGGATCACCCTCGGTGATAAAGCCTACCAAGAATTAAAACAAATTGCCCCCACCACGATACTTACCGAAAGTCGTCTGGTTGAGTCTGGCTCAACGGGCTTTAGTAGCCAGGAAAGAATACATTTGGTGCAAGTTGAACAATCATCAATTCATGCCTTATCAGGTGCGATTCATGAAAAGCTAAAGCGTTGCGGCGGCTTTATTGAACATAGCAGTGAAGCCGTTGGTCGTGCCGCGCTGGGCAATACCGCTGCGGGTTTTGCGCCAGCCTCTGCAATCGCTAGTCTTGCGCCGTCTTACACCATCGATAACCAAAGTACAGTCACGCCACTTTTGACGCAGATGCAAGCAAGCAACATCGGTCAAACCATCGTGGATTTGTCTGCTTTCGTGAATCGTTATTACACCACCACGGGCGGTGTCAACGGTTCCAATTGGATCAGAGACAAATGGCTGGCGTTGGCGAATGGCCGTAGCAATGTCACCGTCGAACAATTCACTCATGCTGGTTTCCCACAAAAATCCGTCATCATGACTATGCAAGGTAGTGATAATGCATCGGAAGTTGTGGTTCTGGGCGGCCACTTAGATTCGATCAACACTGCCGGTACCACTGAGACGACTAAGGCACCGGGCGCCGATGATGATGCATCAGGTATCGCCAGTTTGACCGAAGCCATTCGGGTCATGCTAGCCAGCAATTACCAACCGCGCCGTACCATCAAATTTATCGCTTATGCGGCAGAAGAAGTCGGCCTGAAAGGCTCAGCAGAAATCGCGAAAAAATTCAAAACAGACGGTGTCAAAGTGATCGGTGTTATGCAGCTCGATATGACCAACTATAAAGGTTCGGCTAAGGACATCTACTTATACACGGACTACACCAACGCAGCGCAAAATACCTTTGTTGGCAATCTGATTACCACCTATCAACCGACTCTGACCATAGGCAACGATACTTGTGGCTACGGTTGCTCTGACCATGCGTCCTGGCACGCACAGGGCTATCCAACGTCGATGCCATTTGAGACGGCGATGAGTGAAAGTAATCCTAAAATTCATGGCACAGGCGATACCTACGCCAATATGGGTAGTCAAGCCAACCATGCGCTGAAATTTGGCCGTCTCGCGACTTCGTTCGCAGTCGAACTCGGCAGCGATGGTCCAGCTTTACCTCCAAGCACAATTCCTCTGACAAAAGATGTATCAGTTGCAGTATCAGGCGCAGCCAACGCACAGGCAAATTACAGTTTCGTCGTACCGAGCGGCGCCAGCAATTTGACATTCAAAACAAGTGGCGGCACTGGCGACTTAGACATTTACGCGAAATTAGGTAGCCTCGCAACGACCACCAGCTATTTACAAAAATCAGACGGTGCAAATAACACTGAAACCATTACGATCGCAGCGCCAACAGCAGGCACTTACTATGTGCTGACCAATGCAGCCAGCGCGGTCAGCGGCGCATCACTGGTAGCAAGTTACCAAACCACAAGCGGCAATGTATTAACCAGTGGCGTCGCAGTCAGCCTAGGTAGCATGGCGCTCAATGCCACGAAAACCTATAGCATAGTGGTACCAAGTGGAAAAACCTCGCTGAGCTTCAAACTGTCTGGCGGCACAGGTGATGGCGATATATACGCCAAACTGGGTGCAGCCCCGACCACCACGACCTACGATAAGAAATCTGATGGTGCCACTAACGCCGAAACCATCACATTCAGCGCACCACAAGCGGGAACTTACTACGTGCTAGTGAAAGCTTATGCTGCAATGAATGGCGCTAGTTTACTAGCAACCGTACAATAAGCTGAACATAATCAGCATCAAAAAAAAGACGCCCGTTCAGCACTTTTGCTAAACGGGCGTTTTTTCATGACTGCATTGTGGCGGCAAATATTCGTCTGTATTGGTATACGTCCACCTGCATATTAAGTTCTGCAAAATTGAATAGCTTTTGCAAACTTAAGCACGATCAATTTATGCAGCTAACACTTTATTTATTCACATTCACCAAAGGCGTGGCATTCCCCAACAAGACCGTATTTCCTGCTTTACTGGCAACCGCAATAGCCGCATCGCGATGAATTTCTGCAAGCCGCAATTCCTTCAATGCTGGCGTCAAGGACTCGCTGATAATTTTATTCGCTTTCGCCTCGCCTTCCGCTTGTACGATCAAGCGCTCGGCCTCAGCACGAGCCAGATCCACTTCTTTCAGTTTCTTTTGAATCGCCTGATCGGTCTCTGCACGTTGTCGTATCGCTGCCTCGATTGCCGGGTCAGTTAATAAATTACGCACATTGACAGCAGTAATCAAAAACGCACCTTTATCATTCGCATCTAATTCAGCCTGCAAACTTGCGCGTACCATTTCCGCCAATTCCGTGCGTTTGGTGTGCATCGTCGTGGCATCAAGCTGGGCGATGGATTTGTATACGGCCTCACGCGCTTCACGTGACACACGGCTATATGCCATCACCAAATCGCTGGTACCATCTTTGACCACCTGTTTATGTTGAACGACGTCACCTTGATACTTGGTATATAAAGCTGGAATCGCAGCAGGCATAGTCTTAAAGTAAATATCAATATCAACATCTTTCATCGTCAAATTGTCACGACTCTTAGGTGTCATATCCTGCAATTGAAAATTCACTTCTTTCGCAGTGAATTCATCGACCGTTTTAAACACGGTGAAATACACACCAGGAGGCAAAGCATCTTTACCCACTTTGCCTAAAGTCCGTTCAACACCCACATTACCAGTATCGATCTGAGTACAGCCAGTCAATAGTCCTGCCAATAAAATGACACTGAGTGGTAAGTATTTTGCGTTAAATCGTTTCATCATTTTTTCCAAATTAAAGTAAGTGAATCGGTGGGAAGTAATACGCCAAGAGTAACAAGCCAAATAAAACTAAAACAAACACCAGTATGCGTAACAAATGCCGCGTCATCGCGGGTCCGGCGTAGCGCCGAAGTAAAGGTTGGGTGAGTTGCCACACGCCGTACAAAGTTAAGCCCGCGATCAATAACAAAACGAAGTGCTTCATTGCGCCTCCTTTATCCGATATTCAAGTTCAAAGCCGGAGTGTAATTTCTTCAGGCCTGTTGTGCTACAAAAAAGTATTGGTAATCGTGAATAGGAAAAACCATAGACACACAGTTTCGACATTGGAATAAAACAATTTCCCGCTCGCAAATCGTATTTGTTACACTAACGCTTGATTTATTAAGCCTTATTTCCCGTGCCGCTCTCTGCTTTCCTCCTAGTTATCCTCGCTGGTCTTATTCACGCTTTATGGAATATCGCGGCAAAAAAAGCCGGTGGCGACGTGCGCTTCGCCGGATTGACCGCCATCATCATGGCAGTGGTATGGGCACCGGTCGGTGTTTATGTGGGCTGGGATGTCGTGCCCAACTGGGGTTGGCTGGAGTGGAGTTTCATAGGTTTGAGTGGCTTACTGCATGTCTTGTACTTTATTACTTTGCTGCGTGGTTATCGCAAAGCAGATCTTACCGTGGTTTATCCACTGGCACGTGGTGCAGGCCCTTTGCTATCGTCCGCAGTCGCCCTGATTTTCTTAGGTGAGCATTTATCGCTCTTTGGTGGTCTGGGTATCTTAGCGGTAGTCGCTGGTGTTTTTCTAATTGCGGGTGGCCCTAAACTCTTGCACAGCTTAAAATCAAATTCGAACGCAAGTGGTGTGAACCAGACACAGCATTTACGCGTGCGTAAAGGTATATTTTATGGCTTATTTACTGGTGTGTTTATCGCTGGCTATACGGTACTCGATGGCTATGCGGTGAAAGTACTTTTGCTCTCGCCCATTTTGATCGACTATTTTGGCAATTTCGCCCGTATCGCTTTATTGCTGCCTAGCTTATTACGAGATATCCAAGCCACTCGAATCTCTTGGCAAAAAGAATGGAAATATGCGCTTATCGTCGGTGGCATCAGCCCGATTTCTTATGTACTGGTTTTATACGCAATGCAATCTGCGCCTTTAAGCCATGTTGCGCCCGCACGCGAAGTTTCCATGTTATTCGCGGCACTAATCGGTGGCCATTTATTAGATGAAGGTGATCGCTTGCAACGCTTAGCAGGCGCACTGTGTATCGCGGTGGGCGTCATTGCTTTGGGTAATTTCTAAGCGGCACATCAACTCTAATTCGCTAAACCGGAACGCGATAGCGCTAAGCACAAAGAGTACTCGATACCGTCTAGAAAGTAATCTATTCCGAAAACGCATTCATGACGATTCTGAATTTATTGTGTCAAATAGAAGCGTTCTGATTGATTCACTTTTTTACCAAGGATGAACAAGTGATTGAAGTGAGTTCCGCGCAACTGTCACGAATTGCTACTCGAATTTAGCTTAAACCTCATCCATACAACTTCAAGAAAAATACCATGCCAAATACAGACCTACTGGAACAAGCCAAGCTAGCACGGCAGCACGCCTATGCACCCTATTCTCAGTTTCAAGTAGGTGCCGCATTATTGACCAGAGACGGTAGAATTTTTCATGGTTGCAATGTCGAAAATGCGTCTTATGGCTTATGTAACTGCGCTGAACGAAGCGCATTTTTTAATGCATTCGCTGCGGGATACCGTGCATATCAATTTCTAGAATTAGCCGTCATTGCAGATACAACTGAACCGATATCTCCCTGCGGTGCCTGTCGTCAAGTGATACTGGAATTAGGTGGCGACGAGCTGGCGATCACATTGGGGAATATGGAAGGAAAAATCACGACTACCAATGCTGGGGCACTATTGCCAGGCGCTTTTCAAGCTATTAATTTGCATAAATAAGCGAGAAATACAGTTGTGGTTTTTCTTTTTGCCCGAACCTGCAGAGAGTAAGCAATATCGGCAGGCTCATTTCAATCACTCTTTTTCAGGAGCCTATTTTTTCGACGAAAATTTTTCAAAATTCTTGTCTAATTTGGGCTCAAATATCGTCGACTCCTTCGTTGTCGGATTTTGCGCAGTACTCACATGTTGATCGACATTTGTTTTGGTATTTTCCTTACCAAGTGGCATCGTCTTTTTCTGGCTTGCGACAGTCTGCACTTGTGGCGTTGGCTGCTTGGCCCACCACCAAAAAACAGTGCCAGCGATCAGTGCAGTAACAACAAATGCGATACGAGTCGAGGTCAGCCAAGAGTTATTTGCATTACGCTGTAAATAGAGTTCGAATTCATCTTTACTGTCGTAATTTGCGAGCGCTATCGGGTTGTCACGAACACGTGCGGTGGACGCATCACTCAAATCGATCTTACTCAAATCCGTATTATGATCGACCGACTCGTTTACAGCTACTTCGCAAACACTGGCATTTAATCCTGTGTTAACTGCTGCGTCTGTCAGGCTATCAGCTTCGGATTGGCCATGATCTGCAAACGCTTGTTCCGCCAAGGGTTCAGATTTTTTGTTGTCGTCTGCGTTGCTGTCTTGTTGTTCAATAAACTGCGTTTGTGTCTGACTTCCTTCCGCGAATCGCGCAGCCAATGGTTCAGCGGCAATACGATTCTCTTGTGCAAGTGCCTCGGCTTGCAATTCTAATTCTTGTCGCTGCTCAGCTATTTGTTGCGCCTCCTGCTCACGCAACATGCGTTGACGGGCTATCAGAGTAGCTTGTTTTTCCGCCTGAATTTTCGCCTTAGCATGTTGGCTCAAGGCCAATTCACTGGCAATCAAGCGATGCGCCTCGGCCAGCAACTCACGTTCATGCTCCACCTGTGCCGTCAGCGCATCCAGATCCAGCGTCAATTGCGCTGCTTGCTGTTCTGCAGCTGCTCTTTGCTGGGAAATGCTTTCGGCTTCTTGCTGCGCTTCTTGACGTTGCACAATTAAGCTTTGCAATACCTGCTCTGCATCATAGTGGCGCGCCTGCGCTTGCCGCAGATTAGCGACGATATTTTGCTGCTCTTGAAATTGGGCTTGCGCTCTCTCTTCCGCGATTTGCCTTTGTTGCGCCATCTCGTCCGCTTGCGCTTCCAACTCAAATTGAGCCTTGCTTGCGCTCAACAACTCTGCTTCCGTCAACAGTCTTTGTTCAACCAAACGTTTTGCATCAAGTTCTGCCTGGATACGCTCTTGTGCTTTTTTTTGCGCCAAAATCGATGCATCAACTCTGTCGCGTGCTATTTTTTCTGCCGCGATTTCGGCGGCAGCTAGTTGCCGTGATGCCTCCAACAATGAGGTCTCAAGCTGCAAACTATGCTGTTCCGCTTTTATCACCTCAGTGTCTTTTTCTTGCCTCTGCAAGACTGCGGCCTGAGCATCCAATTCAGCTTGCAAGCGCTGTTGCATCAAGGACTCTGCCGCCTGTACCTGAGCTAATTTTTCATTTGTTGCCGCTGCTGCGCGTTGTTCGACCAGAGTGCGCTGTTCAACTTGTTGCAATAGAGCGGCTTCTGAGGCTTGACGACGATTCGCATACTGCAATGCCTCATTCTCTGCTACTACACGGTTCTCTGCAGCCAGCATCAATAGGTGTTCCTGAGTTGATTTTTGCTTGGCTATTTGTTCCGCCTCTTGCTCTGCCATAGACATGGCTACGGCGGTTTCCATCAACTCAATTTCCTGCTGCGCTTTTTCTTTAATCAACTGTGCCAGTTCGGCTTCAACGGCTATTCTCTCTTGCGCTTTTTGTTCCGCCAAACGACTTACCAGTAAACGTTCTGTATTTTTTACTTTGGCATCGCGCTCTATCGACGCCCGCAATTTTGCCGCCTTTATTAATTCGTTCTCTGCGTCTATTTTGGCGCTATCGATAGCGACTTGATGCTCATCCGCAGTTTGCGTTTGTAATAGTAAGGCCTGAGCTTGTTGTTCTTGCCTGACGCGCTCCTCGACCGCTTTATGTGCGTCCTGGCTGGCCTGAATTTTCTGTTGACTCAAGATCAGATTGGACTGTTCAACAGCATTTTTTTGTTGAATTTTCTCCAGTGTTTCTTGCTCGAGTCTTAGCCGCAATTGCGCCTGAGCCTGCTCTTCCTGTTCAGTTTTGGCTTGCAACTCAAGCGCAGCCACCAGCTCCGCTTCTGCGTCACGTCGTTGCTGCGCCATGTGTGCTGCCTGCTGTTCCGCCTGCGCACGTTCGCTGGCGCATTTAGCGGCCGACTGGGTTGCCTCCAATTGTTCACGCGCTAAGCTCAAAGCCTTCTGCTCCGCTTCTGCCACTTTTTGCGCGTTCAGTAATAGACTCGCTTCATTCTCGGCCCGATTGCGTTCCAAATTGACGACGATCTGCTCAGCGATATTTTTCTCTTCCAATAATTTCAGAACCTCTGCTTCGCTTTCCAGACGTTGTTGCATTAATTTTTCAGCTTGCTTTTCCGCCAATAATCGCGTGCGGATTTTTTGTAGTAAATCTTGTTCAAAATCGACACGACTATTCGCATCGATCAATAAATCACGCTCGACTTTGGATCTGGCATAAGCAGCTTGCTGCAAATTCCATTCTTTATCGATCTGGTCGAGAACGCTATGCGAGGCAGAATCATGAATCACTGTATTTTCTGGCACAGGCGTATCGCTAGAGATCCTGTCACTCTCGTCAGCCTGATCTGAACGTCCTAATAGAGATTGCCGAAATTGTTTAAACATGAAAAGAAAACCCAAATGTGATTTTTGCCTAGGAAAAGAAAATATCTTTTGCTAACTTTGTCGTTCATTTTTTCGCTTACTTTGTAGGTTTGGGAGCAAATTTCTTTCAAAACTGCTACCTATCCGCGCTCAAAAAAATCACGTGACAAAGATAATGGAAAGCTCGTTATTTTACCGAAATTCCTAGTAGTTTCATGTCAGCGATGCGCCTGCAAGCCAGGATAACCAACTAAAACCACAGTTTGCACAAAAAATACCTAAATTCTAAGTGTCCCGGGGTGCGAATAGCGCCTATGCATAGGCTTGCTCCGCGTGAATTGCGCTCCACAGTAGCTTTGAAATCTCAAGTGCCCCAGAAAAAACTCCAAGCACCGCAAGGAACTTTTCTAACAGTCAGTGATCTAAGCGCAGGGATATTTTTATCATTACAATTCATCCTTGCCATTTTCTTCCACCTCATGGAGTAAAAATAATGCGTTTGCCTGTTTCATTAGTGCTCTTATGTTTGAGCATGCCCGCTTTTGCTGGCGGTCAATCCGACGACAAGTTTCGTCAATTAGAAGAGTTATTGCCAACGCCGACCTCGGTACGTGCCGCTTCTGGTGCTCCTGGTCACGCCTATTGGCAACAACGTGCTGATTATGTGATCCGCGCCACCCTGGATGAATCCAAGCGTGCCATCACTGGTACAGAGACCATCACTTATCACAATAATTCACCTGATACGCTGAATTATCTGTGGATACAATTAGATCAGAACATTTTCCGTTCTGATTCTGATGCGAATACCACCCGTACTTTGCCTTCACGCGATGCATGGAAAAACCCAAATGCGGTAAGTTTTCAAGCGATGGCGGTAATGAATGAGCGCGACAACTTCGATGGTGGCTTCAAAATCGGTAGCGTAAAAGGCGCTGATGGTCAGGCATTGAAACATGTCATCAATCGCACCATGATGCGCATCGATTTGCCTAATGCTTTAAAACCTGGCGCTAAAATTGCCTTCAGCATCGATTGGAAGTACAACATCGGCAACGGCAAATTGCTCGGTGGTCGCGATGGCTTTGAACACTTCAAAGAAGATAAAAACGATATCTTTGAAATTGCCCAATGGTTCCCACGTATGGCAGCCTACTACGATGTCTACGGCTGGCAGCATAAGCAATTCTTAGGTTCCGGCGAATTTACCTTGGAATTCGGCGACTACGACGTACAGTTGACTGTACCTAGCGATCACGTGGTTTCTGCGACAGGCGAACTGAGCAATGCTGACAAAATTTTGACAGCGACACAACTCGATCGTTTGAAACAAGCACGTACTGCAAAAACACCGGTTGTTATCGTGACGCAAAAAGAAGCAGAAGAGGCTGAAAAAAAACGTGCTACCGATACCAAGACCTGGCACTTCAAGGCCAAAAACGTACGTGACTTCGCTTGGGCATCTTCCCGTAAATACATCTGGGACGCGCAAGGATACAAAGCAGGTACCAGCACGGGTTTAGCGATGTCCTTCTATCCTAAAGAAGCAAATCCTTTGTGGGGTCAATATTCCACTCAAGCGATTATTCACACTATCGAGCAATACAATAAATTTTCACTCGACTATCCTTACCCAATTGCACAATCCGTGAATGGCCCACAAGGCGGCATGGAATATCCTATGTTGTCTTTCAACGGCGGCCGCCCAACTAAGGACAAGAAAACCGGCGAAGCAACTTATTCCAAGCGCACCAAGTACGGTTTGATCAGCGTCATCATTCATGAAGTCGGTCACAACTACTTCCCTATGATCGTCAACTCGGACGAGCGTCAATGGACATGGATGGATGAAGGCTTGAACTCTTTCGTACAAAGTCTGGCAGAACAAGCTTGGGAAGAAAACTATCCAGGTACACGCGGTGAACCACGTGGCATCGTTGATTACATGAAGAGCCAAGGTCAAGTACCTATCATGACCAACTCAGAATCTATTTTGCAATTTGGTCCTAATGCCTATGCCAAACCGGCAGCAGGCTTGCACATTTTGCGTGAAACGATTTTAGGTCGTGAATTATTTGACTTTGCTTTCAAAGAATATTCACAACGCTGGAAATTTAAACGCCCGACACCAGCCGATTTCTTCCGCACGATGGAAGACGCCTCTGGTACCGATCTGGATTGGTTCTGGCGCGGTTGGTTCTACACAACGGATCCGGTTGATATCAGTATCGACGGTATCGTTGAATACACCATGTCTACTAAAGATCCAGAAGTAGAAAAAGCATGGCGTCGTGCGCAGTTTGCATCTCAGCCTACCTCTACCGCGAATCAAGCAGACAAAGGTAAATTGGAACGTCGTCTGGATTCCCATCCAGAACTGAAAGACTTCTACAATCAATATGATGACTTCACCGTCACGAATAAAGATCGTAATACCTACAACGACATGATGAAAGGTCTGGACGAAGACGAAAAAGCGATGCTGAAATCGGGCAAGCACTTCTATCTGGTCGATTTCTCTAATGTCGGTGGTTTGGTCATGCCTTTGATTTTGGAAATTCAGCTGCAAAGCGGTAAGAAACTTATTCAGCGTATTCCAGCTGAAGTATGGCGTTATAACTCCAAGAAATTTACTAAGCTGATCGTTACCGATGAGCCTATGGTGAGCTTGACGCAAGATCCTTATTTGGAAACAGCGGATATCGACACCAATAATAATTCTTGGCCACGTAAGATCACACAATCACGTTTGGAATTATTCAAAATGAATTTCCCTCCAAGCGACATGATGCTGGATTTCAAAACGCCATTAAAAACAGATGCTAAGCCAGAAGCCAAAGATGAAGCCAAAGAAGCTGCGAAACCAGCAACTGAAGTGGCTAAAGAAGCGGCCAAAGAAGTTAAAGCAGCCGAAGTAAAACCTGTGGAAAAAGCCGCTAAGTCTGCGACTAAACCCGCAGCTAAACCAGCAAAAGAAGTAAAGTAATCGAGTCCTGATGAGCACATTTAACTTTATCAAGTTGTTCAAAGTTAGCTTGGCTAGCGCACTGATTTGTATCGGTGCGCTAGCGCATGCTCATCGGTTTCATGCTGGTATCACCGATATCAGCATGAACCCGAACACGGGCAGCATCGAGATCATTCATACTTTTATGGCCCATGATGTCGAAGCTTTGCTGGAGAATCTATATCAGCGCCAGTTTGACTTAAGCGATCCAGAAGATATACAGATATTTCAACGCTATGTAGAGCAGCAATTTATTCTCAGCAGCAAAGAGCAACGACTACCACTGAAATGGGTAGGACTAAAAATCGATCCCAACTCTGTCATCGTATTTCAAGAAATCGAAAAACAAACGCTGCCCGAACAAATGGCAATACGCCAGGCGGTGCTCACCGATTTCTTAGTTGATCAAGTCAATACCGTGAATATTACCAAAAATGGCAGCACACAAAGCCTGACATTTACGCGTAGCAAACGCGAACATCAAATCCCTTAAGACCTCCATTAAAATTCATCGTCGCTGATCTTGATCCCACTATCTGAGACGATGGATGCACTTCCTTCGTGAGCAAGCTTAGTAATTTATGAAACAAAAAAAACTAGCCCATCTGATCGCCACTATCCTGGCAACACCATTCGTCTTCTTGCTAGCCACTCCGGCTCAGGCGGATGACTCCGTCTTGCATCGTGTTTTGCTCGATGGCAGCAGGGCCAGTCAACTAGGCTTAACCGATGCCGCGAATGCGGGTATGGTTGGTCAAAAAAAGCTAGAAGCGATGACGACTTATCGCCCGGGCGAATTACTCGAAGCTATACCTGGCGTCATCGTCAGTCAACACAGTGGCGAAGGCAAAGCCAATCAATTCTATTTGCGCGGCTTCAATCTCGATCATGGTACCGACTTACGTACCACAATAGACGATATGCCCGTCAACCAACGCAGTCATGCGCATGGCCAGGGTTGGACGGACCTAAACTTTTTGATTCCAGAATTGGCCGCACGTATGGATTACAAAAAAGGTCCTTACTCGTCGACCACAGGCGATTTTTCTTCCGCTGGTAGTGCTGCAATTACTTACGCCAGCCGCCTGTCGCGTAGTATTGCGAGCCTCACCTTAGGCGAGAATAATTTCGCCCGTAGCCTACTTGCTGGTTCGCCTGATTTTGCCAATGGCAGCTTTCTATATGCGCTGGAATTGATGCGTAACGATGGCCCATTTACCCGTCCTGACGATTTTAAAAAAGTGAATGCGGTCTTTCGTTATAGCGAAGGTTTCGCCAACAATGGTTTTAATCTGACCGCGATGTTATATCGTGGTAGTTGGAATTCTACTGACCAAATTCCGCAACGCGCCTTACAAAACGGGACACTTAATAATCGCCTCGACACTATAGACAAGACTGATGGCGGTGCAGCCCATCGTTACAGCTTATCTGGCATGTGGCGCCGCACGAATACCGATGAAGCAAGTAAGGTCAGCGCCTATCTGATACGAAATCAATTAGACCTGTTTTCTAATTTCACTTATTTCATGGACGACCCCATCAATGGCGATCAATTTAGTCAACCAGATCGTCGCATCACCAGCGGTATCAATGCCAGCCATACCTGGCATACGCATTTTCAAGGCAACAATACCGACATCAGCATAGGCAGTCAGCTACAAAACGACAATATCTTCAATGGCCTATATAAGACTCGAGAACGTCAAGCACTCTCCACGGTGCGCCAAGATCACATTACTGAAACAAGTTTGGGCTTGTACCTCGACGCCAGCACGCGTTGGACCGATTTCTTCCGCACTAATTTTGGCCTGCGCCATGACGCCTACCAATTCAAAGTGAATGGCGACCGTCAAGCAAACTCCGGGAAAGCCAGCGATCACATCTGGAGCCCAAGTGCCAGTTTGGTTTTCGGCCCTTGGCAGAAAACTGAGTTTTACTTCAATCTTGGCAATGGTTTTCACAGCAATGATGCACGTGCGACTTTAACCACGCTTGATCCTCAAAGCTTAGAAGCTACTGCAAAATCTCCTGGCCTAGTGCGCTCACATGGCATGGAGTTAGGCGTACGCAGTGAATTTATTCCGAAGCTACAAACTTCATTCGCGGTTTATCGGCTTGACTTTGATTCCGAACTCAACTTCGTCGGCGATGCGGGAACTACCGAAGCGGGTCGCCCTAGCCGCCGCTACGGCATAGAAATGTCACACAATTATCAAGCGACCGACTGGCTCTCTATCGATTTTGACGCCGCTTACGCCAAAGCGCGTTCACGAGATTTTGACTCTGCAGGATCTTATGTCGTTGGTGCAGTGGAAGGTGTAGCACAGCTCTCCGCCAATTTTGAGAAACTCGGCAACTGGTCTGGTGCACTACGCTTACGCTACTTCGGACCGCGCGCTTTGATCGAGGATAACTCAGTACGCTCGCGTCCAAGTGCTACGCTGAACGGTCGCATCAGTTATAAATTCAGCCCAACCTTAAAACTGGAATTAGAAGGCTTTAATCTCAGTAATCGTAAAGATTCAGCCATTGATTATTACTACGCCTCGCAATTGAAAGGCGAGACTACGGCGAAAGAAGATATCCATTTTCATCCACTGGAACCTCGCTCGTTCCGTGTGATGATGGTGAAGTCTTTCTAGGTTTTACGTTGAGCAAGGTTCAAACTCAAACGCCGCTTTTAGCTTGAGTCCAACACATTTAACAATTGGCTTTTCTGATAGTGATATGATCACAACGCTGTGATCCACTCCGCTTTTTTATCAGGAAACCGTCATGACTAAGCCGCTCAAAATTCTTGTTATTGTCCTATCCGCCATCGTATTGATAATTGGCCTGGGGATTGCCTACCTCAGTTTTGTCTTTGACCCCAATCAATTCAAAGCTCAACTAATTGAATTAGTCAAAGAGAAGAAGCACAGAACTCTCGTCATCGATGGCAATATTCAACTCAATTTTTTTCCAAAGCTAGGCGTGAGTTTGGAAAAAATTCGCCTCTCCGAATTTGAATCGCCGACCCAATTTGCTCATCTGGACAAAGCCCAGGTTTCACTGGCTTTAATGCCACTGTTTCAAAAACAAATCGTGGTCGATAAAATTTCCTTGCATGGTTTGCAGTTGCGTTATCAACGCGATGCACAAGGCAAGTCGAACATAGATGATTTGTTGGCAAAAGAACCGTCTGAGTATCAAACGAAAACCGATACTAGCGACACCAAGCAAATGCGTTTCGACATTGAAGGTATCGACATCGCCAACTCACAATTCGAAATTGACGATCAAAAAGCGGCGTTAAAAGGCAGCATCAAAGATTTGAATTTGAGTACAGGAAAAATTGCTGACAAGAAGAAAACGCCTATCAAGTTCAGTGCGGCGTTCAACTTTCAACAACCAAAAGCGGAAGCAAAAATCGACCTGAACACGCAACTCAGTTTTGACATGACGCAAAAAAGCCTAGACCTACAAGATTTCAAAACCCAGATCGCAGGCAAGCTAGGCAAGGACACGCTAGAAGTTCTACTTGAAACCGCGGCCTTAAGCTGGCACGCGGAGCACAGCAAAAGCGAGCAAATCAAACTCAATGCAAAGCTCAAAGGCGCGCAGGAATCGGCTGCCAATATCGTACTGAATAAATTTTCGCTACAGGATAAACAATTAAGCATCGCTGAAGTGCAAGTGCAGGCGGAGAGCAAACAAGACGGAGCATCCAAGCAGTTAGAATTAAAATCACCGGTCTCTATGGATCTGAACACGCAATTATTAAAGCTGCAGCAGCTAGCGATACAAATCAAAATCAACGATCCTAAATTAGCCCAAACCGCGATAGCAATCCCCATCACAGGTCACGCTTCAGTCAATCTGAAAGAGAAAAATCTAGACAGCGTGCTCGATGCAAAATTCGACGAAACACAATTGCATACGTCTTTGCAGGTACAAAATTTTTCTGCGCCCGCGATCAATTTTAAGGTCGATATCGACAAACTCAATCTGGATCGCTATATCAAGCCGACAGCAGAACCGTCTAAGACCTCGGAGAGCAAAGAAGAAGATTTAAATCTTACCGGACTCAAGGCACTCAATTTGAATGGTGTGGTCAGAATTGGCGCCTTGCAAGTCAAAAACCTGCATATCAATCAAGTCAATTTACCCATCAAAGCGGCGCAAGGAGAGATCAGTATGAATGGCTTGCAGGCGCAACTGTATCAGGGCGAAGTCGCGGGCAATCTTCGTTTTGATGTGGATGGCAATCATTTGCAGGTACAACAAAAATTGAGCAATATCCAGATCAGTCCTCTGCTGATGGATTTTATGAGTAAAGACATCATTGAAGGTCGCGGCAACTTGAGTTTGCAGATTAATACGCATGCAAAACGTGTGTCGCAATTCAAAGAAAACTTAAATGGCACGATCAGTACCCAATTATTGGATGGTGCAGTCAAGGGTATTAATCTGGCCAAATCTTTGCGCGACTTCAAGGCCAAAATCTTAAACAAAACAGACCAACAACAAGGCGCGAATAAAAATGAGAAAACCGATTTCTCCGCCCTATCTGCCTCGATTAATTTTGTTGATGGCGTAGGTAACAGTGATGATCTGGATATGAAATCACCATTCCTGCGTGTCGGCGGCAAAGGCAAAGTCGATCTGCGCGCCAACCACCTCGACTACACCGCCAAAGTCACCGTCGTCAATACCGCAACAGGACAAGATGGTAGCGATTTATCGCAACTCAAAGACATCAGCATTCCGGTACGTATCAGCGGCCCATTCGACAAATTGTCCTACCAATTGCAGTTCGCCCAAATCGGTAGCGAAGCCTTGAAATCGGCATTCAAAGCAAAAGCTGCACCGGCATTGGAAGAGAAGAAAAAAGAATTGAAAGAGAAGGTGAATGAACAGTTGAAAGATAAGTTGAAAGGTCTGTTCAGTAAGTAAAACTTACCGACTATTAAAACTTACTCACTATTGTTCTGAGCTCCTTCGAATAACGATCACATCACTAATTACTTGCCAGGTCACTGGCAAGTTTTATGGTTGACTAACATTATCAATGCGACCAAATTTCACTAAAACGCTGTCCTCTAAGTCTTTGTTCCATAATGGTAAAGAAAATCGCTCATAAGAATTGACTTTATTAAATAACTTTTGCTTCGCCGTGTCGAAAGAAATCGTATCAACACCATAGGGAGCATAAAATCCCACGTCAACCGTTCGTGAGTTACAGGGGTTGCCAGAGGCCAGCAAGTTAACATAGGTGCTAAATACTATCGAAACGTCTTGCTTCTCAATCGCCCATCTGACCTGGCATTCCAAACGAAAATCACCGAAGCGTTTGGTATTCAGAGGCAAATTGGCACTCTTGACGTAAGGTCGAATCAGAAACTGTCCCTTGGGTATGTTCAATATCAAATCATATTCATCATCACTTTTGGTTTCAATAAAAGGTAGTTTGAATTGACCTGAAGAATCAACTGGAATATCGACCGATACCTCATCACTTGCCAGCCTCATTTTTAGCTCGCGTAAATTCGCCGATTTAGACTTAGGAATCAAGATAAAAAATAACTCGGACTCTGGCGCGAGGCTACGTTGATCATTGTAAACTTTCAGGCCTTTAAGTAATTGAGAATAGGAACGCAGTTCTGGATCTCTTAAGGCTGAAATTTTGATCTGATCCATGCTTTCCTTTGATTTGTCAGCATCGACAACATCTTGGGCCAATGTAGGAGCGAGAACAAAAAAGCAACTACAAACAAAGAAACTTAATGGTTTAACTAACATTTTCACCTTTCTGGTATTGGAGATCGAGAACTAAGATTTGCACTTTCTCAGTGTCTTTCTACTTGGCGTATGGACACAAAAAAATAACGCCATGGTGGACAATACAAAAATCGAAATACCACTTCACCGTCCATTTTGGAGTTACACCTTGAAGTAACTTCACTACATCTGTGTCTTTTGTTGGAATAAAGTTTATTAATGCAATCACAATGGAAATATCGGCAGCATACCGGATACTATTGTATTTAGGTGTAGCACGAATTAATAGAATATAAAATAAAAATTTGAGAACTGGATCCGCTAGCGGATATCGCGAATTTATCGACGCGAGCACATTCTATTTACTCAGAACAAACCCGAAAAACAAACTCAAGGGTCTGTTCGAGCGTTAATACGGTGCACAACAAATCCGCTGCCATTGAATTAAAAAAGGCTTATCTCTCACGAGATAAGCCTTTTTCTATGCTACTTTTTACCTAAGGTCAGCAGCACTTCAGCTGTGTATGTCATCAAAAGTTATAACGTGCAGTCACACGCAAAGAACGTGGTGTTTGGAAGCCCGTTGGTGACTGATAATTTTGATTAAAACGCCCAGGTGGCGTCTTACTCGTGCTACGACTATAGTCACTACGCTCAGACCATTCTTGCACAGTGCGCGTGTCAAAAACGTTGACGAGCGAGAATTGCACTGTCAACAAATGATTACCAAATTTTTGATTATAGTTCAATGATAAATCTAACTGAGTTGTCCACGGTGTACGAGGACCCGAGCCACGTGGATGCAATTCACTCACGCCATCTTTATTCAAACAATAGTAACTAGAAGCACTGCCATAGGCACCAGAGCCGCCGCTGGTGGTACCGCCTGCACCTAGATAATCAGGCACGGTAGTTGGTACATAACCGAGACAACTTGTTGCACGGCCTGAGGTGATACGAGAATTCAAGCCACCAGTCCAAGTATCATTCAGTTTGTACGAACCATACAGCTTAAACTGATGACGACGATCGTTTGGCAGATAGCCATAGGCGCCGTCAGTGAATGAGCCAAAGTCAAAATCTTGAGTGATACCCGCATCAGTTTGATTTAAATTTGACTGTACATAGCCTTCTGCGGTACCTCGACTCTTAGACCAAACATAAGATGCGCCCGCCATCCAATTTCCATCAAAAGGACGATCCAAAGTGAACTCAAACGCGTCGTAGTCACGTTCATATTTTGCCAAACCCAAATACTTCGCCGGAATTGTGCCACGTACTAATTTACCGTCACCATTTAAGTCCATAGCTAAAGTCAAATCCTCACCTGGATTCATCAGCACACAACCAGCTAAAGACTTGTAATTGAACTTACTATAGCCTTGATCCTTGGCCCACGCCGCTATCTGTGCCGTGCCACAATAATCATCCATACCAGCGTTGATACGATTCTTGGTGTACTTCACGCCATAGGCTAATGATTTACTGATGGCTTGCTGAAAACCTAAAATAATTTCGTCTTTATTCATTGGCTTCAAGTTAGGATCTGATACCGTAGCAGGATTCGGTAAACGTTCAGAACCATTAATAATGGCCTGGCCGATTTCAGTTAAACCAGTCGGAACCGCAGTCTTAGGATCCTTTCCCGAGAAGGTATAGAATTTTTGTTCGGTGTAGGCGATCTGTGTGCCGCGAATATTCGTATTTGATGCAACCGGAATGTAATAGCGTCCCGCATTCGCATAGACCTTCAACGAAGAATCGCCTAACACGTTCCATGACACACCCAAGCGCGGTGCAAACAAATTCTTCTTCTCTGCAAATGACACGCCATCTGCATTCTTATTGACAAAGGATTCCCAACGCATACCGCCTGTCAAACGCAAATTACTTGTTGCCTGCCAAGTATCTTCCAAGTATTTTGCATCATTCAAAACTGTGTAGATACCGGAAGAACTGTAGCCGTAAGAAACTGATACATATTCCCCTCCTTTTGCGACGACGTTAGGAATGCCGTTCACGGCGCCGTTGGATGAAAAAGCGTATGCATAAGTCTTGCCACCAGAACTATTGACGGAGCCAGATTGAGCCGAGACAAATTTTTGGTTATCCAGACCAGCACGTAGGGTGTGGTTTCCCCAATTATATTCAAGATCAAAACGGGTATTTCTGCGCTTGTCAAAATTTTCACCAAAATTAGGATCGCGAGTGCTTACAGTTGGAAATGCATAACATCCTTGACGCTGCCCGCTAGTGGGCCCGGTAACAGCAGGGCAACTAGGATCATAGGGACGTGAGGCACCTGCGCCTTTTGTTAATCCATAATACCCATTAGTACCACCTGTCAAAATAGAGACGGCGAAGTCATCGGTTATAGATCCTGTGTACTTACCGATGAATACCGTCGACAAATTATCATTAGTACTGATACGCGGATCGCCCAGATGACCAATGACATAATTCTGTCCTGTCGGATGTAACCAGCTATAGCTGCGTGAATAGCTATGATTGGAAATTGCTGTCCCTTCCAAACGATGATCGCCACTGATCACGTAATCGATTTTTAACATGCCGTTTGGTCGACCCGAATCCGCCGCACTACTCGAGGTCTTGCCGTATGAATCGGAGCGACTACGTTGTTGCGTTACCATCCCCCAGACGAACAACTTATCTTTGATAATCGGACCGCCTAAGTTGGCATTCACTTCGGTTGATTGACTCGTATTATCTCGAGAAAAAATGAAATAGCCATTAGGGTTATCCAGCACTTCCTTATCGGCAGTGTTCAGGCCCTTAGCACTAAAGTTAGCGGGTGAATAGATGACCGATGCGCCCCCCTTCCAAGTATTCGTACCACGTTTCGTGGTTAAGCCAATGACACCGCCCAATGAACGTCCATATTCAGCACTATAGCCACCAGTTTTAATCTGTTGCTGCTCAATTGCATCGAACGGCAAGCTAGCGAAAGTCAGGAAATTTCGGATATTCGTGACATCCATACCGTTGATGTAGTAACCGTTTTCAGCGATGGATGCACCGGCTACTGAAGGTAAGTTCGCCAAGCCGGCATCACCTTGCACGGTTCCCGGCGCCAGCATCGCTACTGCGGTCGCGCTGCGAGGGATAGGCATGGATTGAATTTCCGCCTGAGTAAAGACCGTATTCGACTCTGAACTAGATACGTCGATTGGGCTACGAGTACGCGAACCGGTAATGACGACTGAGGTGCTTTCTAATTTCACCTCGGTACCAGTACCAATCGTGACTTCAACTTCTCGCGTCACACTACCTGAGGTGATTTTATATTTGCCCGGTGCGACTTTGCTGAAGGTAAAGCTAGCGTCGGCATTTGCTTCAATATGACGAACACTACCATTTTCCACATTTTCTAAGGTAATTTTGGCTTTCGGCGTTGGCGCTCTACCAAAAATTGAACCTTCTGAACTTTGCGCCAAAGCAACTGTCGCGAAGCACATACTGATCGCCAATGCAATCACCGATTTTCTGGCAAAGCTGGCATTTTTATTATTGTGTTTCATTGTGACCCTTTCTTGTGTTTATTATAAAAACTCATATTTGTAAAAATATTTACAAATATGAATTTAATATACTAATCAGCAATAAGTGGTCAAACAAGCGAAATACTAGCTTTTATCACTATATTTTCAGTATACAAATTAAGTATCGCCTTGTAGCAACAATAAAAATTTAACGTCCTTGAATTATTTTTAATGAAGCACTTTTAACTATGAATAAATAAAACTTTTTAGACTAAAAGTTGTCAGCTCGATTCAAGCTAGAAACGAGTAAAAATATGTCTTTCTGGTAATTTTATTTCACATAAATATAAAATTTGATGACAAGGGCGATTGTTGCCCTAAGGCCTGTTGGACAAAAGAAGCGACTAGCGCAATTGAGCTATGTAGTCTAAAAGCGGGATAGTCGCTGGCAACAATGGCTCAACTCCCACTGTTCCTTGCCAAGCAAAGGCTTGGCCCTCCAGACTTTGCGGTTCTCCTGACCATACGCGTGAAATGTAAAAATGTAAGCGCACGTGGGCATGCGGATAAATATGCTCGACCCCGCACCATGGCTCAGCGCTGATGATTTGCACCCCTAGTTCTTCCATGAATTCTCGCTTAAGTGCATCGAGAATTGCTTCGCCTTCTTCTACTTTACCCCCAGGAAATTCCCAATAGCCAGCGTAAGGTTTTCCTTCCGGTCGCTGTCCTAATAAGACATCGCCATTGGCTTTCATCAAAATGCCGACAGCGACATTAACAGGGCTTGCGCTCATGATTTTAGTTCTCGCAGATAAAAGGAAACTAGTTATTGCGCCCAGCATAATCGCGCGCAAACTGCCACGCCACGCGACCTGAACGCGAACCACGTTGTAGCGCCCAGCGCAAAGCGTCGGCGCGGGCGGCGCTGATCTGCTCCGGGGTACAAGAATAGCTCGCTAACCAGTGTGCGACGATATCGAGATAATCGTCTTGTTTGAATGGATAAAACGAGACCCATAAACCAAAGCGTTCGGATAAAGAGATTTTTTCTTCTACCGTCTCACCTGGATGCAAATCGCCATCTTCATCGTGGGTATAGCTCGCGTTATCCGACATGCGTTCAGGCATTAAGTGGCGACGATTCGAAGTCGCATAGATCAGGACATTGTCGGATTGGGAGGCGATGCTGCCATCTAAGGCGACTTTCAATGCTTTGTAACCGGCTTCTCCTTCTTCAAAGGAAAGGTCGTCGCAGAACAGAATAAATTTTTCAGGACGATCCGCGATCAAATCGATGATGTCAGGCAGATCGGTCATGTCAGCTTTGTCCACTTCAATCAGACGCAAACCCTGATCCGCGAATTGATTTAAACATGCTTTGATTAAAGACGATTTACCCGTGCCACGAGCACCGGTCAACAGCACATTATTGGCTCGTTTGCCTTGCACGAACTGCAGTGTGTTTTGCTCGATTAATTGTTTCTGCGGCGCGATGTGTTGCAAGTCTTTGAGCATTAAAGCACTACGGTGTTTAACGATTTGCAGATAGCCTTGAGCGCCACGCGCGCCACCTTTGCGCCAACGCATCGCGGTCGCCAAATGCCAGTCAGGTGTTGGCATCGCTGGTGGCAAATACGCTTCCAAGCGGCTTAATAACAGCTCGGCACGATTTAAGAATTGATCTAATTGGGACATAGAAATTTAGAATTCAGTGTTAGCACCGCAAATCTCGTAGTGCAGGAAAAACGCGCTACGCTAGATCATCGAGTGTCTGAGCGGCGCGGGTTGCATCTCATAGGCGCTAAGCAAATGCCCAAAACCACTAAGCACAGGTAAGCAGCATGCTGCGCACCAGAGATTGAGAGAATACACAGAGAAAAAATTTTCTGTGTGAATTGGGAGAATTTAGCTATCTCTTGCCTTTCTCGATGTCTCTGTGTCTCTGTGTTGAGAGGCTTTAGTTTTTCTTTTCGATTTTGCTTAGCGTTGATGGGCTTGCACCCGTCCTACAATAGGCTGCCACTCTTATTAGTGTGATCAGGGACGCCCAGTTTTGTTAAGTGCATGCTCTTCCGAGTCGCGCAAATTAAGAACGATAGTCGGCGTTAATCGACACATACTCATGCGACAAATCACAAGTCCACACTGTCGTTCTAGCCATGCCGCGCGCCAGTTTAACGCGGATCGTGATTTCACTTTGCTTCATCACACGCTGACCATCGGCTTCTTGATAATCGGGATTACGTCCGCCGTTTTTGGCAACCCAAACATCGTCGAGATAGAGATTCAATTTGCCGACTTCGAGATCGTTAACACCGGCATAACCTATCGCTGCCAAGATACGTCCCAGATTTGGATCGGAGGCGAAGAACGCTGTTTTGACTAAAGGCGAATGCGCGATGGAATAAGCAATCTTGCGGCACTCTTCCACATCGCGACCTTCTTCAACTACGACGCTGATAAACTTAGTTGCGCCCTCACCGTCACGGATAATCATGTGTGCCAGCTTTTGCGACAAGGCAATGACCGCTTCCGACAAGGCCTTGTATTCTGGCGTATCAAGTTCATTGATTTCCAATGCCGAGGTACCAGTGGCGATCAGCATGAAAGAATCATTGGTGGATGTGTCGCCATCTATCGTGATGCAATTAAACGATTGATCCGCCGCTTTTTTGACCAAGTGATCGAGCACCGGCTGCGACACTTTTGCGTCCAGTGCCAAATAACCAAGCATGGTCGCCATATTCGGCTTGATCATGCCTGCGCCTTTGCTGATCCCTGTCATCGTGACGGGAATACCATTAATAACCACCACGCTGGATGCGGCCTTAGGCTGAGTATCCGTGGTCATAATGGCTTCTGCTGCAGCAAACCAATTGTCTTCATTGAGGCTGGCAATTGCTGCTGGCAGACCTGCGATCAGACGATCCACGGGTAATTGTTCCAAAATCACGCCCGTAGAGAAGGGCAAAATCTGTGCGGCCTCGCAACCCAGATACTCGGCCAGCGCCGCGCACGTTGCATTTGCTGCGGCCAAACCAGCGTCGCCGGTACCTGCATTGGCATTACCTGTATTGACCACCAAAGCGCGGATAGGGCCGAGCGCCATATGCGGGCTTTCCAAATGAGCTTTGCAGACTTGTACTGGCGCTGCGCAAAAACGGTTAGTAGTAAACACACCAGCCACCGTGGCACTAGGCGCTAATTTCATCACCAATAAATCTTTACGATTCGCTTTACGGATACCAGCTTGAGCGTAGCCTAGCTCTATACCTTTTACAGGTTTCAGATCGCTAGCAACAGGGAGAGGAGAATTAACGGCCATAGTGCGTATCCATGTAGAGTGAAAGTGGAGATGGAAAGAATAAGGCGATATTGTAGGATATTTTGACGGTCATTTTCTTCGGGAAACACTATTTCCCACTAAAAACTCATAAACCCGGCATTCATTTCCTCAAATGCGACTTGGGCCTGTCAGCCTAGCTGGGTGCTTTGAAAAGAAAGGCATGCGTCTGACTACCACGGCGAGCGCCGGCATTGTTGACAATTAATTCCTAAGGCCGTAGATGATGGGCTTAACCGTAATGCAGGTTAGCTAACATGAATTTGAAATCGGGTGAAAAATAGACTGCTCGAATTCAATACGGTGGCTTTGGACAAAAAATCAAAACCTCTCAACTCAGAAGCACTGGGGCGCCGAGTAGCGTAGAGAAAAGCAACAAAATTCTGCTTTTCTCTGCGGATCTCGGCGTCTTTGCATCTCTGCGTTAAGAGGTTTTAAGGTACGATTGACGATCTTCTTTGTCTAACTGAACGCCATTAGAGCTTACCAGGCAATTGTAATTGTGCATTTAAGGGGTGGATAGCTGCAACTCACGGTAACTGTCACACGCTCCGCCGTTGCCCCGCCACCGGTTGGCACTAACATGCTCTCTGCGGCTTTGCGAGCACGATCCACTTTCATCTGCACATCTTTAGGTAAGGACTCGGCACGCATCGCCTGCCCTTTGTCATCCACAATCTTGACGTCCACCGCCGATGCGCCAGCACGCGCTTGCGCTGGTGCCATACTCGATTTACCGACCTGTGCCGTGCCAAGGCCAGAGAATCCTAATAAAAGTACGAAACAAGAAACTACTGCGAAATTCTTTTTCATGGTGATACACCCCTTTTAGTAAAAGTTGAAAAACCTTACTACTCACTTCACTACTGCACTACCCACCGCACAAAATCTACTTAGCAATGGATTCCCTTTATTCAAATTTGACGATATCGCCGCGTGCGGGTGGATCACCGCTTACGACGTTGGCAATCGAGACTTTTTCATTCACTGTTTGCAGTTTGATGGTGCCCACATTTGCCATCAAAACCTCGAGCACGACGCCAGTATCTGGGTCGGTGAGGACTTTCCCTTTACGATAAACATGGAGCACCGTACCCACTTGCAGGTTCTGCGCACGACCTGCGCTGACATACACTTTTCCCCCATCAAAGTCGGACACCGTACTTGACCATGGCAATTTCGCCATCCCCAAAATAATTTGTTTTACTGCCGCATTGATGGCTGACTCGGCCGCCGCCCCCAAGGGGGTATTTTTGAAAGTATTTGCACCAACATTTGCCCCTGTCTGATTATTGGTGGCAGTCACGTTTGCACTGGTTGAATTAGCGCTGCCTGTTGCCTTGGAAGTCGCGACGATTTGTCCGGTACTGGTGTCAATAATGCGCAGACTAAATTCCACGATGGCTTTTTGGTCGCTGACACCAGCCGAACCGCCCAATAATCGGCCAAATGGAATCCCTATCTGCAAATCACCACCGCTCGCATTCGCTTCGAACTTAGTCACGGTTGCCCTTACTACCGCACTGGCACCTAACATGCGCCCGGTTTGCGCTGCGGTTGCCGCCGTGCTAGAGCCATTCTTTCCTAAATCTTGTTCAAGTTGAATATCGTCTAAAGCAACACGTTCTAGCACCACAAAGGCACCGCTACGAAGCAAGGCGTCAACCAACATGGCATTGAGTCCTTCATTGGTGGTGCCAACAGCCCGCATGCTGCCGTACATCGCCTCGACCGCACCAACGACATCGACGAACACGGATTTCTTGGGTCCTAAATACGTATCTGGCGACGAACTTGTTGCCGTGCTTTGCTGCGCGTTTTGCTGGACACTTGTACTAGCCTGCATTGCGTGGCCCGTTACAGCAGCATTTGCCACACCAGCTATTGCGCCACTAAAAAAGAGACTGACTAAAACATCTGCGACCCTACGTTTACCCAGTATTTTCATTGAGCGCCTCTGAAGTACAAAATTCAAAAAAATGACCCACTAGCCAGAGCTTAATGTGTACTGCTTAGCAAATGAGCATTCGAAAAATTAAAGCGGACAAACGATATTAGAAGACAAAAAAACCGCTAGGTATTCAAAGAGGTAATACGTGTTCGAGAAGGCTTCCGTCATTTAGTGCGTGCAAACAGAAGCCGCCTAAATTTGCTGATTTAAAAAACCAAATTAGCGCATCCAAAAAAATCGTCAATATGAAAGATATTGAGACTTCGGCATTAAAGAGTAGAGAAACCCGGGCATTCGGCCCCGACTGATTTCCGGAGATTTCTGGATGTTATACGGCTTAATTTTGGCACGCAAGTTCTTCCCGACTAACGGCGGGTGTCAGTTTTGACCGGTAAAAAGAATCACTACTTGCTTGCTGCCTACACTTAAAATGCAAAAAATTGCGTTAAAAAATTTTACCGAAATGGCAATTTACTACCTTTCCGCAATGCGATTGAAATATAATTTAATAAATCATTCATGCAATTTTCTTTATGTTGTAAGGCTGATGCAAAATTGTGCTGGTCTGTGTCTGTTTTGCCCTAAGCCCTATTTTGAAGACTTACTAGCAAACTGATAAGCCTTCGATACACCAAGAGAACCTGACCGTTGCGCGACTGTATATGCCGCCCTCATCAGGCACTGAAAAGCGGAGTCGCATACATACAAACTGGGTCAAACATGAACCAGCCGTCCAGCTTTCCAATCGGGCAAAAACGCAATCAAAGCGAGCTCGCATACCATGTTTGAATTTCCGATGACGCTATGTGATCCTCATTTTTACTTGAAACACTGACACTGAAAAAAATCTTAGATAAAACTACTATGCACAAACTTGCTATGTTACTGACTTTGATCTGCTGCCAAATCGATGCCCAAGAAGTCTATAAGTGGAAAGATGAAAACGGCAAAATCCATTATGGCGATCGCGCAAAAGCACCGGCCACCAGCAAAAAAGCCGAGATCAAAGTCTTAGCACCCGCCACGATTCCGACAAGGCCAGAAAGTACAAGTCCCAAAGCCGATTTGGGTAACGCGAAAACGACCACGGTAGCGCGCCCACCCAAAACTGATGAAAACAGAGGATCCACGCCAGTAGATCCATCACGAGTAGCGCCACGCTGCCAAGGTATCGTCGATGAAATCGCTAAAGTACCGCCCGGCACACCATGGATGGGATTAGCACAAGAGTTCGGAAGAACCTGCCCGGGACTGACTTATGAATGCATCACATCGAAATCGCGTCCCGAGACCAACAAATGCAATTGGGTTGAAAAGATAGGGAATACTATAACGAATACAAAACATTTTGAATGAAAGTCTCACCACTTGGAGAGTGTCGAAATGAGGCTGAGCAAACAGCAAAAGTACGTTGATCAAATTCAAGCGCGGCGTTATCAAAACTGAGCTCTGATCTTTAGCATTTGCCGCCGAGGTTTACTCCCACTGCTTGGCTATACTCCGCTTTGTTCATACGCCGCCATCAACATTTCGATATGCACACGTTCGACTTCCGGGATGGGGAATGTGAGATCACCTGCGATACCCTTCAGCAGGTAATACTCAGTTTCATTTCGAATAGCACTGCGTTTCAGCAGCTTTTGGTACTTCGACCAGTAGCGCCGACGAACTTCTGAGAATGTGAGTAAGCCATTCGCTGCTAGTGAGGAATCAACACTTTGAAGTTCTGCACCACTGAGTTCCGCATATTGTTCAACCTTGTCGTGAATAGCCTGCCTCAAACCTTGAAGCGCCTTTGACAAGCCATATTTCTCCGCGATTCGATCAACGGCATTGGCAGGATGACCCGCGTCCTCAGGCGACATGCAGCAGGGAAACAGATGGCGTTCCCAATAGATAAAGAAAGCGCGTAATTCCACCCACTCACGTTGTCGCTCTGGTGACATTTGACGAGCCATAACTTTCAGTCTCCTTGGGTATGACGTTTGAATTGAAGGGCAGTCCGCTTGCGGGACGTCCAGCACAAGCCGAAGGCTGGAGCAGCTTTAACACGAAGGTTAGGTTTCTTGACCATTGACCTTGGTTGCCAACTCTACATTCGCCGCAAATTGCTCGCTGACAGGAATGCCTGTACGACGGCTTGTTTGAACCGACCCTTGCTCCGTCCAGAGGAATGGGTAGAAATTAAAGCATTGATCTCCATGCAAATGTTTTGCATCAGACTGCCAATTTGTCCAACGCAAATTGGCATAAAACTTTTCTAAATTTGGGCTTAATGACCACTTGAGAAATTCGCTGTACCCGATGCCAAGTTCCTCCCAAACCAATGTGTCAGGCGCCCAGTAATACATTGCACCGGTATCTCCACCTAGCCCCCCTGAATTAATTGCAAAAAAGCCGCCGACCACATCATCGGCCACTAGCAGAAAGCCAGAGGCCCGGTCTCTATTCCAACCAGTAATTGTTCGTTCTAGCTTAGGATTGCCTGAACCTAAAACTCTAAGCCAACCGTTATCAATCAAAAGGCCACCTGTCTCAAATGCAATTGTCCCCATTGGCGAGCGAGTGGTGATCTGCAATTCCAGGAGTACAGAAGCGCGCGCTTCTGAGGGAGGTAACACTTCACAAGACAGCGGTGAATGCTCAATCCATTCAAGGACGAGAGGAAGTGCTGGCTCATGGACATTGATCAGTTCGGAGAGTACGCGCATAGAAATCTAACGAACTACGTTTACCCGCCGCACCGGAAACGCAAAAATAAGAATCCGCGATCATTGCGGCGGATAAACCTTGTTGAACTGAACCGAAGCGAGTCGGTTGATTAAGAGGATTGTATGCGAATTGATCGCTTGATTGCTAGTAAATTAGCAAAGGATTCTTTAACTTGTGATGCGCTTTGTGTGATCGGATGATAGGCGATACTTTTTGTCTTCCTGCGTGAAGGTACTTTACCTGTATTTTGGGCTTGAGCACGAAGCAGCCCGAAGCGTCCATAAGCTCGTAGGAGCGATTAGTGCAAGGTAATCGCAGGTATGTTTGATGTCTTTATCTATCAATGGAATCCTCATAAACATCCTTGTTAGGTGATCGACAAAGTGCAGCGGTCATCATGCATTCTTCGATTCAATTTTTAAGATCCATGTGTGCGATTAGCTTGCTGTGATCGTACCTACGGCCCTGCTACGACTCGCCGAACAAAAATATTTAGAACTCTAAAACCATGTGATGGCAATTAAGCTGAAAGCCTTTTCCCAAATACACACGATGCGCGGCATGACGCGTATATCCTGTATCTAAATGAACGGCATTACAAGCGGAAGATTTGGCGTATTCGATTAACCAATTCAATAAAGAATCTGCAAAACCATTCCCTCTCGCATTGGGTAAGGTTGTCAGATCGTCGATATAAAGAATTTTTCCCCACGCTAAAAATTCACAAAACCTAAAGCCCGCAGCACTTTTAATAATGCCATTTTGACGGAGTGCGAGAATTTTGTATGACTGACTTTCTTGCCTTCTAATCTGAGCAAGAAAGTCTTCAAAATTCAGCTTTGGCCTTAACTCTTTAAATGCAGGAAAACATGAATTAATGTCTTCATCAGAGTTTGCAATAAAAATCTCAATTTCCAATGGAACCGCCCTTTTGTTTGTTGAACGTTACAGTGATGTGCGCTGCGTGTTGCAGCATGCACGAAGAATGGACAATTGCATGGCGTCGATATCGACTATCTTGTTAGGTCTCACTGACAACGAACATAGTACTTGCAGACGCGGCATAATACCCTTATCCGGATTGATGATGCTGTTTGAGTTGAGCTGCGTCATCCGCTGGCATGCTCCACGTACTGTGGCATTTACAGCCTTCGATTGGGCAGCTAATCCAGCCCTCAGTGGGCGGACGCGATGTAGCGAATAGACGATGCTCTGCCCAAGGGTGACCACAGCTCTGACAAAGGCCACTCTTGGGACTGTCACCATGGACTCGGACGCCGATTGCCTCTGCATCCCCGATTCTCGCACTGATTGGATCGCTCATCTGTGAGACCTATGCCCGCGCTAAACGGGACTGCGCGCAACTCGACGTAACAGAAAAGCTAATGATTAACCACATGCTGAACGTTGAGGCGCCTATATGCTCAGTGTTATGCCAGAACGATAATTGACAAACCATTAGTTGAGTCTCCTGAGTACTTGGTTGAGAAGCGGAAGGCGAACTTCGCGAATATCGGAATTACTTTTAAATTCTTCAATTTGTCGAAGTTCCAGCAAATAACGATCCCAAAACGAATTCCATTTCTTCACTTTTTTCGGTGCTGGCACATGTAACTTCCAATGAACCCGCACACATTCTCGTCGACAAAGCGGACAGAAAAATGCATCAATATTCTGATCCTTTCTTTGCAACTTCCGACAGTGTAGGCAAGCAAATGTCCGATTACTCATAAGGCATAACGTTGAGATGTCGGGATCGTCAAGACGTTCATAAATTTATGCGAAATAGTCATTGGCGATTCTCCGTCGATTGACTTGTTAAACAACTTCGTGCCAAGCATGACTACACCAATGGCATTGTTTTGCGCGCGGCGTACGTACGATCCGCTCACAGTTTGGGCAACGATTGATAAATACTTGATCAGTGTGCTCTCTTAAAACTCGGTCACGAACTCTTTCGCGAAAAATATCAACACCGTTACTTAGCGCTGTAACCACCTCGGGATCGTTTTCTGCGCCCCACTTATTTCGCAACATTTCAGCCATTTTTGGACTCGAAGCAACGTTAGCCTTATCTTCAGCGAGGACGGCTTTTACGCCCAATTGCTCTAGCCGAGAAAATAGATGCTGATAATTATTCCAGATATACTGCGTAAGAGTGTCACCGTCGTTGTAGTCGAACTTATTCATATGATTAACTCTTAGCTAAACGGAAATCCGCATACAGCACATAAACCGAAAAGAAAGTAGTTAATAAACTACCGTAGGTCGAATTGCCAAGATGCGCAGATTCCGAGTTGAGCGCATGGTTAAAACGCTGCACCATGTTTCAACCTTTCACCGTCATCGAAAATAAATTCGTTGCGATCTTTAAAATCAAGAATCCGCATCGACTTATTTGTAGCTAAATTCTTCAAATAATAAACAACGTCCTCCTGATTAAACCAGGTTTTTGCGACGAGTTTAGGTGGAGAACATTGCAAATCAACGACGGCAAATCTGCTCGCGGAGTGGCGATAGAAGCCAGCAGGGATTTCAACCCCCGCAGCTTCACAGTATTCCTTAATGCGATCAGTATATTTTTCTGCCATGTTGTTCTGAGTTTTAACGCCGAGCTAAGCAGCAGTTTTTAAGTTGTAGTTTTGCGGAATACTTTTGCGCAGAAAAACCACAAAACTGCGACTTAAAAACTGTCTAAGGAGCGTAGCGACTGGGGCTTGAGCAACTTGTTAAATTATGTTTTACATGCGAAGCAACACAAATTCTTGTGGTTTAACTATTTCAAATAAATTAGCTTCATTTTCGATAACTTCACCACAACATATTTCGAAGCTATTACCATTTACAAAAATTTGTAGCCCTACCAATTGTTTCGTTTCGCTATATATTTCTGTAACTTTTTCAATTCTTCCTGTAGGTAAATTTTCAAGCGTGACGAGACGAATAAAATCACCAGTTTCAGGCTCTGAAAATTCTAACTTCCTTTCAGACTGTACAAGCGAAAGACAATAGTAGTCACAATTTGAATCCATGCCACCTTCAATTATTGCCTTAAAACCCTCACTGAAATTAATTTCAAGTTCCAAGTACTGTTTATATGGAATGGATTCATGTGACCAGATAACACTTGAGGTTTCATCAGGCGAAACAAAAGCCAGTTCAGCACCAATACCGTTATAAATCGTTTTACCTACTAATTGCTCTGGGCTTGTGATAAACATCTTTACATGCTCAAATTTAACGTTTGAATTAACGGGCGCCGCTAGGCGTCCCGTTGAATGAATGGCTAGCCATCGGTTCATCGCTGAAAGTAGACGGTACGTATTCAATCTTGTACTCATCGCGTTCAAGTTCGTCCGATGGCTCCCACATATTGCTAGCTATCTCAAAGATGTGATCTGGGACGATCATGGAAAACGTAGGCCCGCGATTTGAATTACGATGGTGGACACGGGCACGTCGTATTTCTCTTGGTGCATCAAGTTCATACATTACTAGGCTATAGCCTTCGTCAATGACCTTACGACAGAAGTCAATTCGCGGCTGCCGCTGTATGAGACCAAGCTCGAGAATTACGTCTGATCCAGAAGCTAGAACGATTTTGCTGTGGGCCCAGATGAGCCCCAAAAGGCGCTCTTTTCGACCGATGTACCAAGGGATGAAGTCACTCTCCGGTCGATCTGGACTAAACAGTTTTGCGAACCATTCATCAAGAGCAATATGCACGCCGCCAGTGCGGGCGGCGAGCGAACCGGAAAACGTCGACTTTCCCGCTCCCACGGGGCCTTCAACTATTCGAACTATGGGCATGTTGGAAATCTCGGGTGATGGCTAACGAAGCTGTATAAAAACCCCATTCGCCAGCAACAAAGCCAGCAAGCAATGGGAGTTTTCAGCAAATAAATTGGAGTGAAATTTCATTCAGCGAGTGTGCCGCACAATTGGTTTAAATGGCAAGCTTTTTATGCTTCTCTTCGCGGTTTAAAGCATCTTCAAGACTAGTTATACTTATCGCCTCACCCCGTAACCACAATGCGCCAGTTTTTCGATGTTATGTACCAAGCAGAATAGATTCCACTGCGTGTCAACTTTGATTTGGCTACGTAAAGTGAATCGGTCTAGCCCTTTGTTGTATCGCAGATTGCCAAACACCGGCTCGACAGTACCCATCCGTTCGCTATACTTTCGTCGGCCTTCGGGGCTATCGATCTCACGTTTCATCTTCTCGATCAAGGTCACCGGAAGCGCTTGTTCTTTGATCAGAAACGAGACTTGTCTCACCTCGGTTTTATCAGGTGTACGTAGACATCTTTCGCGTTGTGTGCAGCTCGTGCAGTTGGCTTTGTTACCTGTGAATCTGTGATATATCCTGCCGCCGATAGTGCATCGACTACCGTTGCTGTATAGCGCTTTTCCGGCAGGACAAATGCACCTGTTATGGTTCGCATCAAGGATAAAATCTTTAGGTAGATAGCGATGTTTTGCTGGCGCAGCTTTGAGTTGTTCTGCAGCCTTGGTCTTATCGGCAATGGGATCGGGCAATGATTTGTATTTGTGTTGTCCTTTAAATTTCTCATCACGTTTGCGCATCAATCCATCGGCAATTAATGCGGGTATGTTGGCTTCGTGCAGCGCGCGCACATTGTCTTCGCTGTGGTACCCAGCGTCGGCAGTGATCAGTGTTTCGCTGTTCCGAATGGCATCGGTGGCGCGGACCATCGGCAATAAGGTGCTTTGTTCACTACCCGATCCATGCGCTTTGGCGGCGACAATAATTTGATGTTGACTATCAACCGCTGCTACTGCGGTATAGCCTTGGATCACTCCTTTGGCAGTGGCCATTTTAGCGCTGTCATTGTCCGTGACATTGCTTTTGAGTTCTTTGCCTTTCGCGTTCTTGCGCTCTGCGTTGGCGGCAATAAAATCGCGAATTCGTTTGGCTTCTTTTTGATATTTGTCGATGCGGCGTTGATCTGCTTGACGTTCTTGCTGCGCATTCACGGTATTACTTTGCAGGTCACGAGCTTGGTGAGCTTTGAGCAAAGTCGAGACTGCTTTCTCCATCCGCGCGGCATCATGGGCTAGTTCAGCGTGGGTGCCACTGCGATGTTTGGAAGCGTTGCTCGGCAACTTCACACCGTCAATGGCGAACATCTGACGGCCTATCAAACCCTGTGCATCACAGGTAAGTAAGACTTGGGTAAATACATCGTGAATCTCTGCGGCGAGCTCACGCACAAATTTGGCGATGGTTGTAAATTGCGGTGCGCTGTCGCCCGATATCGCCATGAATAACACATTCTCACGGCAAGCTCTTTCGATGGCGCGACTGGAAACCATGCCGCGACTGTAGGCGAGCAAGGCGATCTTGATTAGAAGCGACGATGCATACGCAGGTGCGCCAGTGTCATCATTTTTGTATTGGACATCAAAGCGGGTGAGATCAAGTTCATGATCAATCAGATAGTCAAGTGCATATTCAAAACTACCTGCCATCAATTGTGCGTCGAGCACGACGGGAATGAACTTAGGATTACGATCAATGTGTTTGTAACGTGCCATCTGCATCTCCGAATTGGGTGACTAGAGATGGAACGTTTACCTGCTTAATTCGTTTACCTGTTTTTGGATTTGTTTGGACTTTTTATACAGCCTCAACGTTGGAAATCAGACGTCCGCTTTAGCGGGTCGGCTGCATTGACTTGTTAGATGGTGGCGGCTATCTATATGGCGCATCTGACGATGTGATAGTAAGGTTAGAGTAGCCCAATCCACCCAAATACAGCATCAGATTACCGGGGTTGCTATGATTCTTTGGTCCCATCACGATTTCTGCTATTGGATTATCATTGTCCTTTCTTCGAAATGGCATATCCAAGTAGGCGCACAAGTGATTGTCTCGTACTTGGAAACCAACAGGCTCGCCTTCAACGTTGTCTCCATGCTCAGTTACACCGCCAGAATCAATAAAGCGCATGCCCGCTTCACTGGTCTCAATGTTTACAGCGTGAATGCATCGAACCTCCTTCTCTTTATGAAAGGCTTGATGCTTTAGTGCGACCATGTAATTTCCAAGAAGAACGCAATCATCAAAGAACGTGCCTTTGTCGTTTTCTGGATTTCCATCGCAGTGCATAAATATTACAACTAAAGCGGCCATCATTTCCTTTATTTGCTTCTCTCTTTCATATTCCACAAGGAGAAGGCTTACGGGCATTCCTTTAAGCTTCTTTGCTTTAAAGCCGATCGCAAAGCCACGACCATCATCTGCGTACGCTCTCCACTGGCTAAGGCTATCTCTGTCAAGGGAAAAGCAGGAAATGAATGGGTGAGTAATTAGCTGAACCCTTGAGAGAATTTCATCAACGCTATCAAAAAATGACCTCCCCATTAATGGGATTTCTTCTGGCAAGTTTTTTCTGTTAATAAGGCGGGTCGCTGCCTCTTCGAATGCAGAATAACCCCATCTTGCTTCTTGTGAGTCATTCATCATATTAATGTCTGAAAATCTAATTGTTTTGGACTCCAATATTGCTCGGAGTGTTCCTGCAGAGCAGTAGTGATACAGGATTTGATCTTCATTTGGGTCTATGATTCGACTCAATAGCATTTTTTCAAACTCCTTTGCAATGTCATGTAGATATTTAGCCATCTAACGCAGAGGTAAACGGAATTGCGCAATAAGCACACAACTCGAAGCGAAAATGTTTAACAAAATGTTGACCATCGAGACGGCTATATGCGCAAATTCCGACTTGATCGCCATGTTAAATAAACGCCATAAGTAAGTTATTCAATCTAAGAAGTATGGCAACCAAAAACCAAAATGAGCAACAGTTTTATCTTCCATCGAAAGACCGCACCAAATTTTTATCACCCCACTAATTGATACTACTGCGGCAAGAAAAACTTGATCATTTTGCTTTTCATACAAAAACCAACCGCCCACTCCAAGCATTATGAGCCCAACAAAGAGAAACATAAAGCGTCCACACCTTACCGCTAACGGACTTGGTTTTTCAGCGTCAGTAATTTTGATCTCGCTCATTTATGTACCCAACATTATTTGGTACTCCATCGCTTTCAATTGCGCACGAAATTTGCACTGAAAATATTTAACGCTGAGCTGACAAGATCGCCGCCAGGGGATTAAATAAGAAAGCTATCGTCATTTGCGATTCGCAGTCGAGCGTCGAGTTAAATTGGATTGTGCTCATTGAACCAACCTCGTTTATGTAGAAGAGAAATCGCAGTGCGCATCGCCGCTTCAGTGATCTCGGGAACCACGATCATGAACGGTTCCGCGACAAATGGCAAACCTTGTGCTACTTCCGCCTCTAGATCCTGCGCCAACCGAATTGGATCGTAAAAGAAAAGCGCGTATTTCCGTCCATCTTCTAATTCAATAGTCACACCGTTGTACCACCCCTTACACGGCACTTCAAACGCAACGAGATCCTCGAAAGGTTCGCGAAAGTGGAGCTTAGGAAATATCTTCGAGGTCATTTTTAAATTTAACTAGATATAGAAGGTGAAATGACGGGCGAAAAAGTAGTTTGTCGCATAACACTTCTCATAAAACCTCTCCAAAGCCTGATGAATACTTACTTCATACGAAACACCAACAATTTCAGTAATACTAAAATTCTGCGAAATGCGTCACGAATCAAAGCGACGATTCTATCAAGCTTACTCTACGAGTCAAGAAAACAATATACTTGGAAATGATGACAGCGACGCAGCTCCAAACAAGAACCAGGTGCATAGAAGAGTTGGAGACTAGGAAAAAAAAGCTTGTAGGAGCGATTAGTGCGACGTAGTCGCAGGTGTTTTTGAAGTCTTTATTTATCAGCGGAATCCTCAGAAACATCCGTGTTCGGCGATCGACAAAGTGCAACAATCATCATGCATTTTTCGTTTCGTTTTTAAAGACTCATGCGTGCGAGTACTTTGCACTAATCGCGCCTACGGCCGTGTACTCTGGATCGAATTATTTGGCATCATCGCCCCCTACCTAAAGAGACTTAAAAATAGATCATGGTCAAGAGGCGAACCAAAAGGCCCTTCTTTCTGCAGGTTTACACTGAAGCCTCGACGATTATTACTTGCGATGAATCCAATTAATTCCTGTTCGATATAGATGGCGACTGCCTCGCCATCCTCCGACCATTGAAACCTTACCGCTTCAGCCGCTGGTAATGCACGTTGAGCGGTTTCAGTCACAAAAAACCGAGTAGCTGGCGGAGCGGATTTTTCTTGCGCAAACGCATCCAGATTATCTGGTGCTTCAATCGTATTCAGAAGCCAGCAATCAGCCATCGGACGACTTCCGCCAGACTCCGTAAGGTAACACCAAACGGACGTGCCTTCATCAACCAGCACAACCGCTTTCTTTGAGCTGGCATGGCGCTCGGACAAAAACAGTGACTCAGTCATCGTGATGATTTGAAGTTAGCGAAAAAGACAAAAATCAACACACAGCGAATAAAACTCCACCATGTGTTGACCCAAAAAATAAGCCCTAAATCGCATTCCCAACGATAGGACCTTTACCGCTGTATTTATCCAGTGCCAAATAAATGACAGGCGTGATAAACAAGGTAATCGCTTGTGAGAAAATCAGGCCACCGACCACTGCTAAGCCCAGAGGTTGGCGCAGTTCTGCACCGGCGCCTAAGCCTAAAGCAATCGGCAAAGCACCGACCAACGCCGCTAAGGTCGTCATCATAATCGGGCGGAAACGCTCGATACAGGCTTCGCGTATCGCTTCTGGTGGTGACATGCCACGGTGCCGTTGGGCGTCGAGTGCGAAGTCGATCATCATGATCGCGTTTTTCTTCACGATACCGATCAACAGCAAAATACCGATAGTCGCAATCAGGGTTAAGTCTTTGCCGAATAGCTCTAACATCAACAAGGCGCCGACTGCGGCTGAGGGTAAGCCTGCCAAGATGGTAATCGGGTGGATGAAGCTCTCGTACAAAACGCCTAGCAAAACATAAATCACCAGCAGTGCCGAGATAATCAAGATTAATTGACCGGACTGGGAATCTTTAAACACCGCTGCATCGCCACCGTAGGATGTGATCACTGTGGAAGGCAACTTGATCTCGTCCTTGAATTTATCGATCTTATTGGTCGCGTCACCCAAAGGCATATCAGCTGCCAAATTGAATGACACCGTGACCGCTTGTAATTGACCTACGTGATTAATCGCAGTAGGGCCGACGGTGCGTTTGACGGTCGCAAAGCTGGACATAGGCACCAAGCTACCAGTATTGCTACGCACATAAATTGCACCTATCGCCGCTTCATCCTTTTTGTCCTTGGGGCCGACTTCTAACACCACCGCATAACTATCGACGCTGGTAAATAAAGTCGCGATCTGACGCTCACCAAATGCGCTGTACAACGCAGCACGAATCGCATCTATGCCCACGCCTAATGAATTTGCGCGATCTCTATCGATCTCTATCGAGGCTTGCAAACCTTTAAGTTGTGAATCGGTCGTCACATCTTTAAAGCCAGGATCAGCGCGCATCTTGTCTTGCATCTTAAACGCCCAGCTACTCAACTCGCTGGCGTCGACACTTTGCATAATGAATTGGTATTGGCTCTTACTTGGGCGTCCGCCTAATTGCAAGTTTTGCGTGGGACGTAAGAACACCGTAATACCTGGCACCGCTTTCAATTTATTGCGCAAACCCTCGACTACTTCTTTCATCGGCTTACGCTGGTTACGTGGTTTTAAATTGATAAAGCCGCGCCCCGTATTTTGCGAGCCACCGCCACCATGGAAAGACGATACCGTTAAGACATTGGGATCTTCACGCAATATCTTGGCGACTTTTTCCTGCAAGATGACCATCGCAGGGAAGGACGTATCTTCCGCCGCTTCGGTGGACACATTCAATTGACCAATATCTTCTTCAGGGAAAAAACCTTTAGGAATCGCATTGAACATATAGGCCGTTGCAATAAAAGTCAGCAGAGCCACAAACAAAACGAACTTGCGATGCGCCAGCGCCATATCCAAACCACGGGTATAAGCATTTAAAGAAGCATTAAAGCCGCGCTCAAAACTATTCGTTAGCGCCCCCACCCATTTGGATGGCGGTATATGTTCGCTCTCAGCTTTCAAGAAACGACTTGCCAACATTGGCACTAAAGTCAGAGACACAAAAGCGGACACAATAATCGCTAAACTAACGACCACAGCAAATTCGTGGAACAACTGACCGATCACGCCCGGCATAAAGAAGATAGGAATGAACACCGCGATCAGCGAGGTCGAGATAGAAATAATCGTAAACCCAACTTCACGTGAACCTTTGAGTGCGGCTTCAAACGGGGTCTCCCCCATCTCGACGTGACGGATAATATTCTCCAACATCACGATCGCATCGTCGACCACCAGCCCCACCGCTAAGGTTATACCCAACAAAGAAATATTATCGAGGGTATAGCCAAAGCACCACAGCAAGAACACCGCGCCGACCAAAGAGACTGGCAAGGACAAAGCGGGAATAATCGTTGCCACCATGTGGCGCAGGAATAAGAAGATGACGACAATGACGAGGAAAATCGTCAATAGCAAAGTCAAGTTGACGTCATGCAAAGCGTCCCGTACTGATACCGATCTGTCGTTGGCCAAAGTGATATTCACTGAGGCCGGCAATTGCGCCTTAAAGCCAGGAATCGCCGCTTTGATCGCATCCACCACTTTCACAGTATTGGCGTCGGTCTGGCGTTGTATCGCCAACATGATCGCTGGTTCGCCGTTGAAATTACCGACCGATTTGACGCTCTCATAACTGTCTTCAACGCTGGCAACATCGCGCAAACGCACGACTTGGCCGCCCTTATTACTGATGATAATACTGGCGAACTCGGCCGCGTTTTGCAATTGCTTATTCGCGACGATGGTGAGAGTTTGTTTATCACCATCAAGGGTACCGACTGGGGCAATCGAATTGGCGGCACGGATGCTGGTGGTGATTTCATCGAAGCCAATATTGCGACTGGCTAATGCACCCGGATCGACACGGATACGCACGGCATAACGACGGATACCAAAAATATTCACCTGCGCCACACCGGCTAAGGTTGAAAGATTGGGCGAAATTAAATGCTCAGCATAATTAGTCAGCTCGGCCAAACTTAAAGAAGGCGAAGTCAGTGCCAACACCAACACGGCAGAATCAGCCGGATTCACCTTACGATAAGATGGTAGCGATGTCATCTCTATCGGCAAGGAACGCTGAGCGCGTAGCAAGGCGGCCTGCACATCTACCGCTGCGTCATCGACATTGCGACTGGCGTCAAATTCCAGGGTCAATGAAGTTGAACCCAAAGTGCTGCTAGAACTGATCGTGGCTAAACCGGGAATCGTCGAGAACTGCTTCTCTAAAGGTAAAGCAACCGAAGTCGCCATGGTCTCAGGACTAGCGCCAGGCAAACCGGCACCGACGCTAATCACTGGGGTGTTATAACTTGGCAGCGCCGCAATCGGGATCATGCGATACGCCAAAATACCGGCCACCACCACAGAAATATTCAGCAGTATCGTCATCACAGGACGACGGATAAATAACTCCGATAAATTCATGATGCGCTCGCTGCGGAAGCCGTTGCTTTTGGAGCCGACGCTGCAGGTGAACTAGCGGCGGATGAGGCAGGAGCGGCAGGTAAACTAGCGCTTGCCTCGGGAGATTTCTTCTCGTCGCCCTCGCCTTTGAGTTTAGGGCCGCCTTTTTCATCGCCTTTGCCATTACCCTTATTATCACCTTCAGCGCGCTCCTTCACCGGCACGCCAGGACGTAAGTTTTGCTTACCTTCCAGTATGACTTTCATACCTGATTCCAAACCCGTCACAATCGCATCATTTTCAAAACTATACTGAACCTGAACTTTCTTTTGTTCCGCTTTGCCTTCGCCATCCACCACGAAGACCGTGACTGCATTCACGCCCATCACCAGCGCATCACGCGGGATCACGATGGCATCTTTCAAAGTGAGTACGCTCAACTCTACATTGGCATATGCGCCCGGCCACAATTTCATTTCTTTGTTATCGAATACCGCTTTAACTTTGACCGTGCCAGAAATGGCATCCACCACGTTATCAACGAATTGTAATTTGCCTTTAAAACTTGTTTTGTTATCGGGCAAGCTGGCAAAAGCCAGGCTGTCGCCACGCTTCATACTATCCAAAGCGTCCGATAAATTGCGTTGCGGCAGCGGGAAAGTAATGGCAATCGGATCCATTTGGGTGATCGTGACCAAAGCTGCACCTGAAGTGCTAGGCTGCACCAGTGAACCTGGAAATACATTGATGAGACCCGTGCGACCACTGACGGGTGCGGTGATTTTACTGTAGGCCAAATTAACTTTGACCGCGGCCACCGCCGCTTTAGCACCGTCCACCACGGATTGCTGTGCTTGCACGGTGGTTTGTGCTGCATCAACTACGCTCTGCGATTGAAATTTTTTCTCAAATAATTCTTTACTACGGGCTAATTGACGTTGATTCTCGGCCAAGCTGGCCAGTTCTTTGTCGAGTTGCGCCTGGGCTTTCGCTAAATTCACTGTATCGGCACGATTATCTAAGCTGAACAGCAAATCACCGGCGCGTACAAATTGACCTTCTTTAATATGAACTTTTTGAATCACACTGCTGACCTGCGGGCGCACGTCCACGATGTTCAGCGAGGAAACCACACCATTCGCCTTCAACTTCACTTCGTAATCGCGTTTCTGTGCAACTACGGTATTCACCGTGACCGGTCGGTTTTTGTCTGCTTTAGAACCTATGGTCTGGCCTGCCTGCAATTCGGTGCTGTCTGATGCGCTCTTTTTCCACATCCAATAAGCGCCGCCGGCAACGGCAATGGATAAAGCGATTATCGTGATTTTTGCATTTTTCATATTCATTTGATTTTTAGGTCGAAGTACTTTAGACAGTTAACACTGGGAAAGTTCTGTAACGCAATGTAAATCCGTGCCTGTTTCACGGTTCAAATCAGCACAACCCAGGGAAAATAGTGTCGTCAAGCGGCTACCATCGAAAAACAGGGGTTTTATTGGTGTATGGCATCTTAACAAAGAAAAAAGCCAGCACTCAGGCTGGCCTGGTTCTTTTATACTTTTTGTTACGAATCATTCACCTACATTCAGAAACTTATGCAAGTTTCAAAGCTTATTGAGGCTAATAGGGTAAAAATCCTCTATGAACTTCACACCAAAAATACCATTTTCTTGAGTCATTATTTGCGTACCACCCCATACCTCACCCGAGTGCAACATAATCTGCCTTATTTGCGTACTTATATGCGGAAATGTAATGATCTCGCTGACCTGTTGTAGATTAACCCAGCGAATCTCATCAATAGAATCTGGTGACTTCAATTTCCCGCCTTTTATTTTGACGACATATATTAACCTTGTGGAAAGTTCATTCTCTTTTGGACCTTTCAGGGTAAATACTCCGCGTAAAACCGGGCTTGTTATGCTAACGCCATAAGCACCTGCCAAGGCTTCAAGCCCTGTTTTAATCGACGAATGATCGTCCTGATACCAGCCCGGCGTTACCCAGCGATCTGAATTTTTAATTTTGACTACCATCAACTCCTTATTTTCATTAACAATGAGCAAACGGTGAAATGTTGATATTTTCTGGGTCTCTTGAGCAAAAAGCGATGCAGGCCATGACAGGGCAAGTAATAGCAATAATAAAATTCTCATTTTTTTTCCAATTTAAGATCGGTAAGTGTTCGTGCGTGTTGACCTGATTAAGCGCCAAAAAATCACGTTGAATGCGAAGATTTCTTCAGATGTAATGAAAAATCGCAGCATAGATTTAGTTTTTACAAAACAGCCTTTCAATAGTTAAAGATCACACTTTATCGATACCACCTGTCACTTTCGTTAAGTAATGATAATTCCGCTCTCCTAAATTATAAATTTGGAGTCAAAAAAAGAAAAAGCCAGCAACGAGGCTGGCTTTAGTATTTCCTTTTCAGTGCTAGATCAAACAACCGCTCCGTCGGTCTCGTCTTTTTCTTTCACTGGTTTGAGCAAGTCTTCACGTTTCACGCCCAACCACATGGCAATCGCTGCCGCAACAAACACTGATGAGTAGATACCGAACAAAATACCTATCGTCAATGCCTTAGCAAAACCTTCCAGAGTTGGGCCACCCAACAACAACATAGACAACACCATCATCTGAGTACAACCGTGAGTAATCACGGTACGAGAAATCGTGCTGGTGATCGCGTTATCGATGACTTCAGTGACCGTGGCTTTACGCAGTTTCAAAAAGTTTTCGCGGATACGGTCGAAGATAACCACAGATTCATTGACCGAGTAACCCAAGACCGCCAACACCGCGGCTAACACCGCTAAGTCAAATTCCCATTGGAAGAAGGCGAAGAAACCCAGAATAATCACGACGTCATGCAAGTTAGCGATAATCGCCGATACCGCATATTTCCATTCAAAGCGTATCGCCAGGTAGGCCATCACACCCACCACCACAAACAATAAAGCCATCAAACCATCGTGTGCCAACTCATCACCAACCTGCGCGCCAACCAAGGCTGTTCTTTGCAAAACCACGTCAGGATGATCGGCCTTTAATGCACTCATCACGCGCTCATTTTGCGCGGTAATCATGGCATTGAGTTCTTTCTCACTTGGCTTAGCGACTCCTGCAGCGACCTTAGGCAAAGGCATACGAATGACCACATCTTGTGCCTTACCAAAAGTTTGCACGACCACTTCATTGATACCAAGCGCTTTAATCCTGTCGCGTATCTTATTGTTATCAGCGGCTTGGCTGTAACTGACTTCCATCGAAGTACCGCCCGTGAACTCCACCGACAAATGCAAGCTCTTGGTCACAAGAAAATACACAGCAGCGACGAAAGTTAAAGCGGAGATGACATTAAAAATCAGCGCATTGCGCATGAAAGGTATGTCGCGTTTAATTCGGAATAATTCCATGATAAATCCCTAAATCTGTTCTGTAATTGACTAAGTAGCTGATAAAAAAATGCTATTAAGCAGAATTACTCAGCAGGTTTCCAAATCTGACCAATTGAAATGCTAGCCAATTTTTTCTTACGTCCGTACCAAAGATTAACCACACCACGCGACACGAATACCGCAGAGAAAATCGAAGTCAAAATACCGAGGCAATGCACAATCGCAAACGCTTTAATTGGACCGGAGCCAAATACCAACAAGGCCAGGCCAACAATTAAGGTGGTCACGTTGGAATCGAGAATCGTTGCCCAAGCGCGGTCGAAACCTTGCAAGATTGCGTTCTGAGGTGAATTTCCGCCACGCAGCTCTTCCCGGATACGTTCATTAATCAAGACGTTGGCGTCAATCGCCATACCCAGTGCCAAGGCAATCGCAGCCATACCCGGCAAGGTCAAAGTCGCTTGCATTACGGACAGAATACCGACCAGCAACAACAAGTTAACCGCCAAAGCAAACACGCTAAAGAAACCAAACATCATGTAATAGACAATCATGAATACAGCAATCGCCGCAAAACCGTACATGGTGGAATGAATACCTTTAGTAATATTTTCTGCACCGAGTTGCGCACCAATGGTACGTTCTTCGATGATTTCCATAGGTGCAGCCAATGCACCGGCGCGCAACAGCAAAGCCAATTCATTCGCATCGTTGGTCGAGCGCATACCGGTAGTTTGGAAAGTCTTGCCCAATACATCTTGTATCGTTGCCACTTGCAACAATTCGCCTTTGCCTTTTTCAAACAATACAAAGGCCATGCGCTTGCCAACGTTAGGACGAGTCGCCTCTGTCATGCGACGGCCGCCTTCACTATTTAAGTCCAGACTGACGGCTGGTTGTTGATTTTTATCGAAACTCGCTTGTGCGCCAGTGATCGAATCACCGGTAACGATAGGTTCTTTGTACAAAATCGCTGGGCCACCACGACCGACTTTAAACATCTCAGATCCAAAAGGTACTGGCGTGTTTTCATCCACAGGGCCAATCACACTTTCATCCACCAAACGTACTTCTAAAGTAGCGGTACGACCGATAATCTTTTTAGCACCTGCCACATCCTGCACACCCGGTAATTGCACCACGATGCGATCCGCACCTTGTTGCTGAATAATAGGTTCGGCCACGCCAATTTCGTTCACACGTTTGGACAGCGCTGCGATATTTTGCTTCACGCCTTCATTCATCAAATTCGTCAAAGCGTCCGGCTTTATCGTCACTTTAATCGACAGATCACTGTTTTCAGGTGTGGCGACACTATCTAACAAGGTAACGTCATTCATTTGGCGAGCAAGGATGTCGCGCGCTTTCGCACGTGTCTCTGCATCACGGAATTTGATCGTGACCGACGACGCATCGCGTGAGATGCCAGCATGGCGAACCTCTTTATCTTTTAAGTTACTACGAATACTGGTTTGCAAGGCATTCAAACGATTATTCAAAACAGCCGACGTATCGACTTTCATCAAGAAATGCACACCACCGCGCAAATCCAAGCCCAAATACATAGGGAAAGCACGCAGCTTTTGCATCCAATCCGGTGTCTTAGGCAGCAAATTCAAAGCAACGGTATAGACGGGATCGCTGGGATCAACATTCAAACCTTTTTCGAGAGCCGCTTTGGCTTTGAACTGTATGTCACTACTGGTAAATCTTGCGCGTATCGAGCCTTGCACGCCATTGTAATCATACGAGAATCCAGCGGAACTAATCCCGGCGTCCTTCAAAACCTGTTCTACCCGCGCAATCATAGTTTCATCCACTTTCACAGTGGCCTTGGCACTATTGATTTGCACAGCTTCCCAATCACCAAAGAAATTCGGCGCAGTATACAAAGCACCAAACACCAGTGAGATCACAATGATGATGTACTTCCAGAGAGGATAACGATTCATAGCGGGAGTCTAATTAAAAAATACATAAAACCAATAAACTGAAAATAACGAAGGGGCAAAGCTTGACGTTTTGCCCCTCGTGCCATGTCTGGCTTGCTTATTTCAGTGTGCCTTTTGGTAACAGAGTTGTCACGGCGCTTTTTTGGATTTGGATATCCACACCATTGCTCACTTCAACGGAAACAAAAGTATCGGATACCTTAGTCACTTTACCGGCGATACCACCTGCAGTGATCACTTCATCGCCTTTCGCTAATGCGTCGAGCATTGCTTTTTGTTCTTTTTGGCGTTTCATTTGTGGACGTATCATGACGAAATACAAAACCACAAACATCAAAATGATAGGCAAAAAGCTCATCAAGGAAGATTCAGTACTCGCTGCACCAGCAGCTTGCGCGTAAGCATTAGAAATAAACACGATAAAACTCCATTTAATAATTTTTTCAAAACAAATCAGACACTTGCACGCATCTTGGGGCGATGTTGAAGAATTAAAGCCCTACAACACATTTGCCAAAATGATCAGTATTTCCACGCCAAGCAACAAAGCGCAACATTCTAGCATTAGGCAGCTAAGTTTCTGATAAATCTGCCCAGAGTCGCAAAAACTTGTTGTGCAAACGATTCTTGCGGGCAAATTGCATGTCAATAATATGTAAATTCAAACCCCTCAACGCCGAGGCGCAGAGACGCTGAGAAGCGCCGAGAAAACCATTCCTACGCTTTGCTTGCTCTCTTTACGCTTTCCTCCGCGTCTCTGCGCCTCGGCGTTGAGAGGTTTTATTGTAGTCCACTACACCCCTCGCGCCCGATCTGCCTTAAATTGCACAACAAACTCAGGGAAGCGGTCTTCGTCCAAAGACAAACGAATTTGACGGAACAGATCAAGGTAGTAATGCAAATTGTGTATAGTATTCAATCGCGCCCCAAGAATTTCACCGGTGCGGTGTAAATGGTGCAAGTAAGCGCGCGAGAAGTTTTTGCAGGCATAGCAGCTGCAAGTTTCATCGAGTGGCGCTTTGTCTTCTTTGTAGCGAGCGTTCTTGATTTTGACGTCACCAAAGCGAGTAAAAATCCAACCGTTGCGCGCATTGCGAGTTGGCATTACGCAGTCGAACATGTCGATACCGTTGGCTACACCTGCAACTAAATCCTCTGGTGTGCCCACACCCATCAAATAGTGTGGTTTGTTTTCTGGCAGTTTTGGTCCGACATGCGACAGGATGCGTAGCATGTCTTCTTTAGGTTCACCGACTGACAAGCCGCCGATCGCCATGCCATCGAAACCCATTTCATTCAAGGCTGCTAGAGATTCGTCGCGTAGGTTTTCAAACATGCCGCCTTGTACGATGCCGAATAAGGCATTGGGATTTTCGCCGCCTTTAAATTCATTCATAGAACGTTGTGCCCAGCGCAAAGACATGCGCATGGATTTGCCGGCTTCTTCGCTCGTGGCTGGACGGCCATCGATTTCGTATGGTGTGCATTCATCGAATTGCATGACGATGTCAGAATTCAATGCACGTTGAATTTGCATGGAAATTTCTGGCGATAAGAACAAACGTTCGCCACTAATCGGTGACGCAAACTTCACGCCTTCCTCAGTAATCTTGCGCATCGCGCCTAGCGAAAAAACCTGGAAGCCACCAGAATCGGTCAGGATAGGCTTATCCCAACCCATGAAATCATGCAGGCCGCCAAACTTATTGATGACATCGAGACCTGGGCGCAACCACAAGTGAAAGGTGTTACCCAAAATGATGTGCGCATCGATTTCTTTGAGTTCTAACGGCGACATCGCCTTCACCGAACCGTAAGTGCCGACAGGCATAAAAATAGGGGTTTCTATCACGCCATGATTGACGGTAATACGACCACGACGCGCGGCTGTGGTTTTGTCTTTTTTGAGTAATTGAAATTGCAGCATAGGATTTACCGACCTAAATAAAAATTGAAATTTGGGGAAACTTTTTTAAACCTCTCAACACAGAGACACAGAGAAAATCAAGAGGGAAATTGTTTTTCTGCATTTGTTTTTCCTCTGTGCCTCCGTGTCTCTGTGTTGAGGGGTTTTAATGAATTTATCCTGAATGGTTCGTCAACAACATCGCATCACCATAACTAAAAAAACGATATTTCTGCCTAATCGCATGGGCATACGCCTCACGTATCGCATCGTAACCTGCAAATGCTGAGACTAGCATCATTAATGTTGATTTTGGCAGATGGAAATTCGTCACTAAGCGATCCACTGTTTTAAAGCGATAGCCCGGCGTGATGAATAAGCGCGTGTCACCGCTGCCTGCCAGCAATTCTCCAGTTTGTGAAGCAGACTCGATCGCTCGCATGCTCGTGGTACCGACGCAAATCACCTTGTTAGCTGTGGATTTGGTGGCACGAACTGCTGCTACGGTTTCTTCAGGTACGGTGTACCATTCACTGTGCATGTCGTGTTTGCTTAAATCTTCCGTGCGCACTGGCTGGAATGTGCCCGCACCCACATGCAAAGTCACGAAGGCGAGTTGTATGCCTTTGGCTTTACATTTTTCTAAAAGCGCTTCATCAAAATGCAAGCCCGCCGTCGGAGCGGCAACGGCGCCTGGCACGCGTGAATACACGGTTTGGTAACGCTGTTCATCAAAATCATCAGCTTCATGATTGATATACGGTGGCAATGGCAGGCGACCGTATTTTTCTATGAGTTCAAACACATCGCCTGGGAAATGCAGGGTAAAAAATTCCCCTGCACGCTCACCCACTGTCACATCAAAAGCATCTGCTAAGCGAATTTTGCTACCGGCTAAAGGCGATTTGGACGCACGCAATTGGACGTGTACGATGTGTTCATCATTCGTGTTTTTGATGACACGCTCGACCAGCATCTCCACTTTACCGCCAGTTTCTTTCGCACCAAAAAAACGTGCTTTCAAGACGCGGGTATCGTTAAATACCAATAGATCGCCTGCGTTGAGTTGTTCTACGATGTCGGCAAATTGACGATCGACGATGCCTGTATCGCTTACGTGCAACAGGCGGGAGGCGGTACGATCTGGCAAAGCCGTTTGCGCGATCAGCTCGGGGGGGAGTTCAAAATCAAAATCACTGAGTGAGTACATAATTACACCAAAATAAAATCTTCATTGCCACAGAGGCGCTAAGGACGCAGAGAATATTCTTTCATTGTGATTGGCATCTACTTAAGTCGGAGCGCCGCTGAAAGTTCCCTCCCCTTCAAGGGGAGGGCTAGGGTGGGGATGGGTTTTCGTGACGCAATCAGTCCCTATCGCTCTACAAAACCCATCCCCATCCCAACCTTCCCCTTGAAGGGGAAGGAGTAAAATTCCCACCGATCTGAACTGTAGGGCGGGTGAAACCCGCGCCGCCAGCCGATTGAATCCCTGAGCCGCGCGGGTTTCACTCGCCCTACGAAAAATTCCCATCACTGTATAAAAAACCAGTAGAATCACCCGCATTACTTTTAAGACCAACCCGCCATTTTACCCTATGTCAGCAAGTGCACCTATTCAGCCTGCCAGCAAAAAGAAAGCTGCTCCTGCCAAGCCAGTGCGCTTGGAGGAGAAATTTGCCAAGCTAGGTTTGCGTTCTGATATGGATTTTGTCTTGCACTTACCAATGCGTTATGAGGATGAAACAGAAATTGTCTCTATGCGCGATGCGGGTTTTCGCGGTGGTAGTTCGGTGCAGGTTGAAGGCGTAGTCACCGAATGCGATATTCAGTATCGTCCACGCCGACAATTAGTGGTTACGATTAGCGACCATACTGGGCAAGTGGTTTTACGTTTTTTGAATTTTTACGGTAGCCAGATTAAACAAATGGCGGTCGGCATGCGGGTCAGGGCTCGTGGCGAACTTCGGCATGGTTTCTTTGGCGCTGAGATGGTGCATCCGACCTACAAAATGGTAAATGAAGGTGCAGCCCTACCGACCGCGCTAACACCGGTCTATCACGCTGGCGATGGTGTCTCGCAAACCATGTTGCGCAAAGCAATTACTAGCGCTCTTAATAGGGTGCAGTGGTACGACACGCTTTCCCCTAGCCTACTACAACAGCTTGGTTTGCAAGACTTTGCGTCGTCAGTAAAGCTACTACACAACCCGCCACCAGATGTCGATCAATATGCCTTGTTGGAACACGAACATCCGGCATGGGAACGCATGAAGTTTGATGAACTGTTGGCGCAACAACTTTCCCTCAAACGTGCTCAAGCTTCGCGTCGTTCTCAAGGTGCGACCGCACTACCAATTGTAGGTGCGCTAACTCAAGCGTTTTTAGCGACCTTACCGTTCAAACTGACAGGGGCGCAAGTACGCGTTTTGGAAGAAATTCGGGCCGATCTCAAACAAGTATTCCCTATGCAGAGGTTATTGCAAGGCGATGTCGGTAGTGGCAAAACCATCGTAGCCGCACTGGCCGCAACGCAAGCCATCGATAGCGGCTATCAAGCGGCTCTTATGGCACCAACGGAGATCTTAGCGGAACAACATTTTCGTAAAGTTGCGGGTTGGTTAGAACCGCTTGGTGTGAAAACAGCATGGCTGACTGGAAGTTTGAAGAAGAAAGCAAAGGAACAAGCACAAGCCCTGATTGCCTCAGGTGAAGCGCAACTCGTGATCGGTACACACGCTTTAATTCAAGAATCCGTGCAGTTTTCCAAACTCGGTTTAGTCATCGTCGATGAACAACATCGCTTTGGTGTCGCACAAAGACTCACGCTGCGCAACAAAGCCGAAGCGGGCAAGATTCCACATCAACTGATGATGTCGGCGACACCAATACCACGCACCTTGGCGATGACCTACTACGCCGATCTAGAAGTGTCTGTGATTGATGAATTACCACCGGGACGCACGCCTATCGTCACGCGCGTGGTCGATCAAAATCGCCGCGAAGAAGTGATAGAACGGGTACACGCCGCCGCGCAAGAAGGCAAGCAAGTGTATTGGGTTTGTCCGCTGATCGAAGAATCCGAAGCCCTGCAATTGCAAACCGCGACCGATACACACGCGATGCTCAGTGCCGCCTTACCCGAATGCCGTGTCGGTTTAGTCCACGGCAAACTTAAGCCTGCAGAAAAGCAACTCGTGATGGACGCCTTCACGCGCAATGAGGTACAAGTCTTAGTAGCGACCACCGTGATCGAGGTCGGCGTCGATGTGCCGAATGCGAGCTTGATGGTGATTGAACATGCGGAACGTTTTGGTCTATCACAACTCCACCAATTACGCGGACGGGTAGGACGCGGTGCGGCAGCGAGCGTTTGCCTCTTGCTGTACCAAGCGCCTCTAGGCCATACCGCCAAACAACGCTTATTAACGATGCGCGAAAGCACCGATGGTTTTGAAATTGCACGTAAAGATTTGGAACTACGTGGCCCCGGCGAATTTCTCGGCGCACGACAATCGGGCGAAGCCTTGCTGCGTTTTGCTAATCTGGAGAAAGACCAGTATTTAGTTGAGAAAGCCCGCAATTTGGCAGTGCAATTGTTGGCGCATGATATGCCTACTGTCGAGGCGCACTTGCAACGCTGGATGGGGCAGCGGGAGGAATTTTTGCGAGTGTAGTTGAGAAGTCCCACTCAACTTAGCGTTCCTTCAAATCGATCTTCGGTGCACCTTGCACTGAAATGTTTTCGCCTGTCAGTACATCCTGTAAATCATACAAGCGATTTATAGACAACTCGGTAAGTGTCTGACCTGCGGACAGAAGCTGGGTGCCATCCATCAAAAAAATATCTTCCTGCAAGATCATTCCTGGACGTAGCTCCGACAAAGGAAGATCATGCGCTCTCCAAATCGGTCTGGTATCCAGATTTTTTACATCTTGTGAATGCGATGCTAAATTTAAAACTGCATTGCTTGCTAAATTGGCGGCCAAACTTGCTAACGGGCCAGTGGCATTCGCTAAGTCCGCCGTTGAATTTGCCTGAGCAGACAAAACCTTAAACTCCGTCCCTACCGCTTCATAGGCAAAGGGGTGGTGCAAGTGCAATTTTTCTGACATGGCCTTTTCAATTTTCTTTTGCATTTGCGCGGAGGTAAACGGTTTAGTCAAGAAACCATTAATATCTAAAGCCAGTGCTGCGCCTAAAATTTCTGTTTGTGAAAAGCCAGTAATCACAATCACCCGTGTTTCACGTTTGGCGAGTGTACGACCTGCTCTGAGCATCTTAATGAATTTCAAACCATTCATCTCAGGCATATTGACATCACTAATAATCAAATCGAAGCTATGCAATTCAAATAAGTGCATCGCGGCAGCAGCGCAATCTGCTTCCATCACATTATTAAAACCCAAGTCTTGAAGTACTGACACAATCAGCTCGCGCATGTATTCGTCATCGTCAATAACCAAAATGTGATTATGACCATCGTCTTGGACAGGCGTATGATTCACTTCGGTTTGACATACGTAATTTTTGATGAATTCAAGAAAATCACTTTGCGCCATAGGCTTGGCAATGAAATAGCCTTGCACCGTATCAGCCCCCATCATCTTCAGCGTATCCCAATCTTGTTGAGTTTCAGCGCCCTCTGCCACACTTTTGATGCCTAGTTTATGCGCCAGATCGATGCTTGATTTCACCACGATACGCATTTCAGGATTATCGGTACAGTCCTTCACAAAACACTGATCAATCTTTAATTCGCTAAAGGGAATTCTCGTGAGCTGCTGCAAACTCGAATAGCCAGTCCCATAATCATCAATCGAGAGTGCGAAACCATTCATAGAAAGACGTGCCAGATTTTCTAACGCGATAGCGACTTCTGTCATCACCGCCGATTCTGTAATTTCCAGTACGATGCAATCGTTGTCCAGTCCTGCGCCGCTGACGATCTCAACAATTTTTTCTGCTAAGCCAGCTTTGTCCAGAGAACATAAAGAGAGATTGACCGAAATTGTCATCGAATAGCCATTTTCTATCAATGACTTGCAGGCATACGCCGATTTTTCCAGGATCAAAAAAGTCAGCGCATCAATATCACCACTTTGCTCCAATAAGGGAATAAATGCATAAGGACTGATTACGCCAAACTCAGGATGCATCCAGCGAGCCAAGGCTTCTGCACCAAGCAAACGACCGGTTCGGACATCGATTTTGGGTTGAAAAAAGGGTTCGAACTGACCAGCATCTATTCCATTACGAATTTCCTGGATACTGAAAGATTGGGCATTTTGCGGCTGTTGCCACTTACTGACTAATAAATCATGTCGATTTAGGAGCTCTTTCAGGCGCTCTAAAGTGATAGGTTTTTCTATCGTACCCAAGAGTTTGATGCCGTGCATACGCGTCATCCTGGCAACCGAAGTCAACAGCTTACTATCTAAGGCACTGGCAATAATAATCGCGACGTCATAACCTTCCTGTCCCAAATGCCGTAAGAACTCCATACCGTCCATCTCTGGCATTTGCAAATCACAAATGGTGACATTGACAGGTTTGGTAACAGACTGCCGGATGATCTCGAGTGCAGCCCTGCCATTGGCTGCCTCAGAGATGTTGCTAGCTCCGAGCGAACGCAACATGCCTAGTAGAGTTCGCCGTTGAAAATTATCGTCTTCTACCACTAAAATATGTAAATCACCGATGTCCATCGTGTGTCTCACTTTCTGTCATTGCGCGGCTATTCAAAGCGTCGAGATAAAGCATAAATTGTGTGTATGCCTGATCTAAATCCCGACAAGCTTGCTGCACTATATCTGCTTGGGTATTTTTTGCGGCTTGCTCCAAGGCCAGGCAAGCCGTCGCTAAGGGTTCCGCACCTACCATACGACTAGAGCCTTTCATACGATGCGCACTAGTTTGAATTGCCGCGAAGTCAGCTCGTTCCAACAATTGAAGCAACTGCGCACAATCGGATCGCATATATTCACGAAAATCTTGCAGTACCTGCAGATGTTCAGAGCTATCGGGAACCACTTGCGCAAATTTTACAAAATCAATCAGAGGTACTGCATCAACGTCAGCATCGGTGCTATTATTTTCTATCACTGGGCTTGTCGCAAGTGCAGGTTTTAGGTATTTTGCGAGTACATTTTTTAGCTGTAAAAGATTATTCGGTTTAACCAATAAGTCATCCATTCCTGCGTCCATACAGATCTTGTATTCTTCTCCTAGTGCATTTGCAGTCCATGCAATGATCGGTGTCCTCACCCGCGGCTCGCGCATCTCGAGCTCACGTATCGCTTTACTCAAACCATAGCCATCCATCTCGGGCATGTGACAATCCGTAATCAAGATCGCGAAATGACCGCTCTGCCACATCGTCAAAGCCCTGCGCCCGTCCTCAGCGGTCTCAACTCGCAGTCCTAACAAGACCAACTGACGGGCTAATAAATTGCGATTAACCGGATGATCATCGACCGCCAAGACCAGCGGCGCTTGCCCACTATTGTCATACAATGGGGTGACCGTTCTTTGCTCTAACTCATGATGCATACTTGGCATAATCACTTCGGGCAATTCGGTCACTGGCAGCTCGAGGATAAAGCTAAATTTCGAACCTTTCCCTGGTTCGCTTTCCAAAATAATTTCGCCTCCCATCAACTGCGCCAGGGTTCGACAAATGGCTAGTCCCAGACCGGTTCCACCATAGAGCCGGGCGGTACCTGAACCGCCTTGTTGATAGCGCTGAAATAGTTGCTGTTGAATTTCGGGAGAAATTCCGATACCTGTATCGGTCACAGAAAAACAAATTCGCTGCTTCTGCCCTTGCTGCACCAGCAGTTCCGCATCAACCACGACCTCGCCATGCTTAGTAAACTTGATCGCGTTACTGACAAAATTATTCAATACTTGTGACAAACGCAGCGAATCGACCAGATGTGCCGATGCAATGCGCGGATCCGCATATTGACGTAATACCAGCGTTTTTAGACTGGCGACACGTGAATAAGTATTGACCACATCTTTTAATAAACCCGGAATCGAAATGGCGTTTTCGGTCAATTGCAATTTACCTTCTTGAATTTTGGACCAATCTAATATGTCATTGACGATACGCAATAAAGCACGTGCCGAGCTCCAGGCTGAATTAAGCGTGGCCAGTTGTTCAGCCTCCAGTCGAGTCATCGATAGCAGTTCCAACATCCCTAACATGCCAGTCAAAGGTGTACGTATTTCATGACTCATGGTAGCCAAGAAAGAATCTTTAGTTCGACTTGCTAGTTCTGCCTTTTCTTTGGCAGCTAACAAATCTTCTTCATGTCGACGTCTTTCGGTAATATCTTTAAATAGTACACCAACCCTATGACTTCCTTCGCCATCCATCTTAGAGGCGAAAATATCAAAATAGCGTTGTATCGCATTGACAGGGTTTTGCAAGCGTATCGATTCACCTGTTTTAACCACTTTTTCAAAAATATCAAACCAGATGACATCATGATCTGGAATTAATTCCAATATGGTTTTATTCAACGCATTTTGCAAACCTGTTTGCTTTTCAAATTCTTTGTTAATTTCAATAAAACGGTAATCGACGACTTTTTGCTGCTCGTTATAAATCATTTCAAGCACGCAGAAACCTTCGTCCATGGTGTCGAACAACATACGATAGCGTTCTTCGCTGGCACGCAACTCCAGTTCTGCCTTTTTACTTTCACTAATGTCACGTACGATGCCAGTAAAATAGGGCTCACCGTTGAGTATCATTTCACTGACACCCAAATCGAGAGCGATGGCGCTGCCATCTTTACGGCGTCCCGTCACTTCAAGATGTTTACCTAAAATTCGCTGCTGGCGAGAATTGCGATAGCGCAGCAAATAAGCGTCATGTTCACTATGATCAGGTTCCGGCATCAGCATATTCAAATTGCGTCCTATTACTTCTGCAGCAACATAGCCAAATAATCGTTCAGCAGCCGGATTAAAACTTTCTACAACACCATATTGATTGATGGTGATGACACCATCGACCACGGAGCTCAGTAAGGTTTGCATACGCACAGAGTTGTCGCGCAATTGCGCTTCCATTGCGGTGCGACTATGTATCTCTTTACGGATTCCAAAAAACAAAATCGCGAATATAGAAATTAAGAGCAGTAAGGTGAAGAGCAAAGCAATTAAAGTTAACAAGCGGCTTTCTGACAAACGTGCTTCATCTTGCAATAAATGTTTTGTCGCCATTTCTGAAGCGCTATTAATCATGGCACGTATCTGCGACATTGCTTGCATGCCATCATCAACAAGCTCGTTTGAATTGACTTTCGAATTTTGCAAAGAGACTTTTTCCAACTGCGCACTCAAAGCATCCATGCGGTGAAAAATCAGGCTCCTCAGCGTAATAAAGGATTGACGATAGACGGGATCCTCATTTGTATTCGGGGAGCGTTGTTGTAGCTGCGCCGAAAGCTGCTTAAACAAGCGCTCAAACTCAAGCTTATACAAGGGATTGCCACTAATTAGGTAGTGTTTTTGCGACGACTCCAGGTCGGCCATCATGCCGTACATTTGTCCTAGCTCTATACGTATGTGCTGTATGTGGCTCAACTGTTGGATAGAGTCGGCTAACTTCACCGAAGTACGGTAAGCAAAGCCGCCCACCAGCACCAGCAAGACAAAAGCACTGATAAAAGCAAACAATATCTTTTTTTCGACATAGCGATTCTGTGGCTCACTATGATCAACCCGCAAACCGCTATGCAAAATACTGGCACCTAGCATCACAAATGCGAGCGCAGTGTTAATCGCCAAGGGTGGCAAGATGCGATCACTCACCAGTTCGCTGGCATTCCATACATACCCTAGCAAAGAGATCGCGCCAATAAATACCAATAATAGTGACAGCCCTACCATCAACCACCGCGCTCGGTGCAGGGACAATAGCAATAACGCCACTCCCATACATACGAAGCCAAGTGCGGTTAGTGGCGCCATGCGCCCATGTGTTCCCAGTAAAGTATTAACCTGGTCGCGAAACAAAAATTCATCAATACCCAAATCCCAGCCCAATAGGTATTGGGACAAAGTCGCTGCGCCTATCAATAAAGTAAAGCCAGCCAACGCCTGCGCCACTCGGATTTGAGTGCGCTGAGTTTGATGTCGACTGTATAAAAGGAACAAGGAAGCGGCGCTTAGAATCAAGCCCAATGCGGTATTTGCTTTCATCTCGATCGCACCCGGCAGCAAACTTTTCAACAAGGGGATAGAAAAGATCCAGCCTAAGAGCGCCAAGATACCTACCAAAGCAGAAATCGCAATAGCAAGCTGGTTTAAACCCGCCCAAGAATGCCTAGGCAAACTCGCCTTGACTTCGCTATCCGAGCCGATTTCGTATTTAAGTTTCCCGCTTGTAGACATGGTAAATCCCATAGAAATTTACTGACCAGCGATAAGACTTGTGCAGACTTAGCATTTATTCGAGCCTGACACAAAAAAAATTTTCGATTCGAGCTACGCCACGCATGAAAAAGAGACCCATGACAGGCTAAAACCAAACAGCATTAATAAGACATTTTTATACAGTCGCTATTCATGCACTATCAAACAAGTCGTCATTAACATCTTAGAAAGCTAAGTTCTTTTTATTAATTTCAATATCCACGACGTCTCCAACTTTGACCATTGCACTTATCATTGCATTTATCACTGCGCTTTTTTACATGTAAATACGCAGCATCATCTGGTCTGCTTACACGTATTTTTTACAATAGAGTTAGCAAACTAAAACAAGATTACGGTATTTGAGCTCGAATCCTATAAAATAATCTAATTCAAGAAAGAAACGTGCCAGGCAACGCAGTGCTTAGTGAAGCATGTCAATTGCGACTAAGACGCCCTCGTCCCAGTAATCCATACAATTAAGTAAATAAGTAGGTAAATAAGAGGAGTATTCATGAGCTTAGATTTTTCAGGTCGCGTTGCTATCGTCACCGGTGCTGGCGGCGGTCTTGGGCGCGAACATGCGTTGGCACTTGCCAAACGTGGTGCCAAAGTGGTGGTCAATGACTTGGGTGGTGCGCGTGATGGCTCGGGTGGTTCAGCAACAGCAGCGCAAGCCGTGGTCGATGAGATTGTCGCCGCTGGTGGCGAAGCGATAGCAAATAGTGCGTCGGTCACTGATTTCGCCTCTGTGCAAGCGATGGTGCAAGCGACTTTAGATCAATGGGGCCGCATCGACATCTTGATCAATAATGCTGGCATATTGCGCGACAAATCCTTCGGCAAAATGGAGCTCGACGATTTCAAATTAGTCATCGACGTTCATCTGATGGGTTGCGTGAATTGCTGTAAGGCGGTATGGCCCGTGATGGTGGCGCAAAATTATGGTCGCATCATGATGACGACCTCTTCTTCCGGTTTATACGGCAATTTCGGCCAATCCAATTATGGCGCAGCCAAAATGGCCTTAGTCGGTCTGATGCAAACCCTGTCGATTGAAGGCGTAAAACACGATATCCGTGTCAATGCATTAGCACCCACCGCGGCTACCCGCATGACCAATGGCCTGTATCCAGAAGCTATGCTCAATGCGATACAAGCGAGCGATGTGGTACCAGCCATGTTGGTGCTAGCGGCACAAGATGCACCCAATCGTACGATTTTGTGCGCGGGTGGTGGCAGTTTTGAAGCGGCGCATATCAGCTTAACCAAGGGCGTTTATTTAGGCCGCGGTGATGATGTTGACGAACAGCTCTTGGCGCATTTACAAGATGTAAAAAATGTTGAAGGTCAAATCATTCCTGAAAACGGCATGGCGCAAGGACATCATGAGATTATGGCGGCGATGAATCAGGCCGAGTAGCCTACTGTTCAGCCTTAGAGGAATTGCACATTTGTAGAACTGTGCAAGGAATCAACAGACAAAACCCCTCAACGCTGAGACGCAGAGACGCTGAAGAAATGAAGGCAGAGAAAACAAGAAGCGCTTCAAGCTTTTCTCTGCGCTCCTCTGCGCCTCAGCGTCTCGGCGTTGAGGGGTTTTAAGGTTTCAAGCCTTAAGGTTTTAGCCTTGAGTACTAGCGTAAACTACAAACATAGAAACTAAAAAACTAAATCAAGACCTAAGCAAATCAGCTTTGCTCATCAATAGATAAATCAGGCACAAGCACCGGTGCAATCCCCGCCAGAGCCAGTTCACAGCTATTCAAAGCCCCTTCAATAAAGCCCTGATAATCGGAATACGCTTCGCCCACGATATGCACATTCTTGGCACCCGAACCGAAATCGAAGGCCTTAAACGCTTCCATCACACGCCATGAGCGTACGCCCGGTTGCCAGCCGTGGTTGGCAGCGCCGTAAGGTGCACGTGCCCAATCGCGAATACCGTAAGTTAATATAGAATTTTTGATGTACGCAGTTGATTCATCGACCGATTGATGACTGAATAAGTCTTTGGATTGTGCGGTCAAATGCAAACCGGCAGCGGGATTATCGGGGGTGTTCACGACTCTGTGCACATCACGGGCAATGAACAAAGAAAAGGCATCGACGATATTCACATTTTGGTCAATTTCTGCGCGATCGTGTTTGTACGGCTCGGTCAGATAATGTTTCCAAAATTCTGTCGTTGGTCTATCCATATACAACAAGATCATGCCGTGACCATCGTGATCCGCATCGGGCGCGCGACGGAAATAATGAATCTCACGAGTCGGCATACAGTTCGCATATTGTTGCGGACGCTGATCATAATCCCACCACGGTTTATCGGTGACGAAGAAGACTTTCAACATCGGAAAACCATTCACGCTATCGAGTTGTTCGCTGATATGCAGCGGTAAAGAGTTTGCCAGCTTCAACAAAGGTAGTCGCGGCAAAGCCAAAATCAATCGATCGGTTTGCAATTGTATGGTGCCGTTTTCAGTAGCGACATCAACTTCAATACGTTTTTGACCTAAACCTACCGGACGGAAGGCTAACAAACGATGCGCACCCGCTGAAGTCACGTTCGGATGACTGCGCAAACGTTCGAGCAAGCGCTCAGTAAGTCGGGCTGAACCACCAGCGATACTGGCCAGCTGTTGACCCACTGTTTTTAAAGCGCGCAACCACCAGATAATCCATTCAATCGCGTTTAGATTTTCTGGAATCATGTGATAAAAGGTACCCGTATCGCGTAGCTTCACTAAGGCTCTGTGGCTCAGTACACCCTGACTCGACAAGGCATTCCAAAAACCCATATTCCATAAAGGCTGACCACGCAATTGCGCGTGCTTACGCATTTGATTGAAATCTTGTTCTGTCAAACTATCTATCCAAGCCTGATCATTAGGGTCACGTCCCATCACTAGCATGATGCCGCGCTTTAATAATTGCAGTGAATTGAGTCCTTGCTCTTCCGGTGACAAATCTTGATCAGGCATCACCATTTCTTCCGCGCTAGGTCCGGAAAAATCGACTAAATCAACACCAAGACTGGCGCACAGCTGGGCGAAACGTGGCTGCAAAGTCGGCTCAAAACGCATAGGTCCGTATTCCGCGATGAAGCCATCCATCTCCTCCGTTTCTATGCGCCCACCCCAACGATCTGCCGAGCCTTCTAAGATCAAAACCTGATGCCCGGCATCGGCCAATTGCAAGGCGCAGTACAAACCGGAAACACCGCCGCCGGCGATGATGATGGGAGTAGTTGTCATGAGTATTTCCTTAACGAGTACGCATCTTTTGCGTGATACCCACATTATAAAGACAAAGCGCGCCAGAACTGATGATGTTTTTTGAAGACTCACTAGCTCAACATCGATGCACAACACTGCTTTACAAAACTTTACAAAAGCAACATGAGTGATTCACTTGAGCTCGATAAAGTGACGCTATTGGCAATGCAAAACAAATCGCATTGCGTTTTTTTTGCGACTACTCGGCCTCTTTTCGATGGAGACATCATGTCCATGAACACGATAATACAAGTGAAACAAGTCACTAAATCGGTAACAACGACTGAGGGCGATTTGCAGATTCTGCATCCCATTTCGCTCAATATTATGACGGGTGAATCAGTCGCCATCACTGGCGCTTCCGGTTCGGGGAAGTCTACCTTGCTAGGCATATTAGCTGGCTTGGATACCCCAAGTAGTGGCGATGTCTTCCTCGCCAATCAATGTATTAGCGACATGGATGAAGAAGGTCGTGCTCAGGTACGTGCCGACAATGTGGGATTCATTTTTCAATCTTTTCAATTGCTCCCTGGATTGAGCGCATTAGAAAATGTCATGCTGCCCTTAGAGCTGCGCGGTAACAAATTCGCGAAATCTTTGGCAATGAATTTCTTGAGGCGTGTCGGCTTAGCAGAACGAATAAAACATTATCCGCAACAACTCTCGGGGGGTGAACAACAGCGGGTCGCCATCGCCCGTGCCTTCGCTAGTCAACCTAAGGTTTTATTTGCCGACGAACCGACTGGCAATCTGGACAGCAACACAGGGCAAAAGATTATCGATCTTCTATTTGAACTGAATCGTGATCATGGCACTACGCTAGTATTCGTGACGCACGAAGAACGTCTCGCCAACCACTGTCAACGCCGCTTCAGCTTGGAAGCGGGAAGAATCATTCACAGTACAAGTTCGAGAGGAGAGAATCATGCTGGCCTTCAAGTTATTGCTGCGTAACTGGCGCAGTGGCGAGTTGAAACTGCTCAGCCTTTCTTTGGTACTGGCGGTTGCTGTGCTTAGCGGCATTTCTATTTTCACCAATCGTTTGGACACCAGTCTGCGCTTGCAGAGCAATGCAATTTTGGGGGCGGACTCCACCATAGAATCACCCACTGTGATTCCAAAAATTTGGGCGGATCAGGCGACTGCTGCACGGGTCAAAAGCAGTAATGTGACGAGCTTTGAATCGATGTTGTATGCTGGTGATGACATGATATTGGCGTCGGTCAAAGCTGTCGGTGCAGGATTTCCTTTGCGTGGGGAAGTTGAAATTAGCGATACACCGTTTGCCACGAATACGAAAGACATTAGCTTAGCAAACGGCATTCCAGCAAGAGGTGAAGTCTGGTTAGATTCGCGCCTTTTCGCCAGCTTGCATCTGCAACTAGGTGATAGGGTTCAAGTCGGAGAACGCCCAATGCGCGTCAGTAAAGTTTTGATCCGTGAACCTGAGCAGTTCAGTTTCAATCCTCGTCTATTGATGAACGAAGCCGACCTGGTGTCGACTAAAGTGCTGCAACCTGGTGGGCGTGTTAGCTACCGTTTTCTGATTGCGAGTGACGATATTAAGGTCTTGAATGCCCACATCGTCCAATTAAAAACGCAGCTCACGCCAGGACAAGAAATCATCGATCCAGCGCAAATGATGGAGCGTATGAGCCGTGTTTCAAAGAATGGTAAGCAGTTCCTGCTACTCTCGACAATTATTGCGGTGTTGTTGGCAGGTGTGGCGATTGCGATTGCTGCGCGTCAGTTTTCTGAGCGTCACACAAATCAAGTGGCCATGATGAAGAGTCTGGGTGTCAGTGCAGCACGCATACGTCAGCTCTACTTCTTGCAGCTGTTTCTTTTGTCGGCAATCGCCTCAGTGGTCGGTTTAGGATTTGGTCAGGTAATACAAGAAATCGTGGCGCAAAGTTTGCAGCAAGTTTATCACTTCAAACTCAGCGCTCCCACCTTCGAACCCTACGCACTCAGCTTTTTGAGTGGGATCTTGTGCATCGCTTTTTTTGCCTTACCGGCACTTTGGTTTTTGCCTGCTGTATCACCTCTAAAAATTTTACGTCGTGAGCTAACAGTCAAAGTCACTCAAATTTGGATACAAGCCCTATTGGCTGTGACTGCCATCGTGTCTTTGATTGCGGTATTTAGCCAGGATCTTTTGTTGACCTCCATTATCAGTGCTGGCTTGCTTACTATGATCTTGGTATCGATGTTGATCGCCTGGGTATTGCTCGCTGTTAGTCGCTTGTTGGCGGCACGTATGCAGGGTTACTGGCGTCTCGCATTTGCGAATATTTATCGTCGCAAGGCGCAAAACATGATGCAAATTATTGTGTTTGGCGTGGCGATCATGTCCTTGTTAATACTCACCATCATTCGCTCCTCGATTATGGATGAGTGGAGTGCATCGATTCCTGCCAACGCCGACAATCACTTTCTGATCAATATGAGTCCCGACGAAGTGGCGGATATTAAGGCTATGCTAGACGAAAAAAAACTGCGCTATCAGCCAATCTATCCATCGCTGAGAGCACGCATAGCGCAAATCAATGGTAAGGCGCCTGACGCGAGGTTTCGTAAAAAATCCCGTACCTTAGAGATGGAAAACGAGGTGTCGTGGACAGACAAAATGATAGAAGGCGATAGCATCACAGAAGGCTTGTGGTGGGACAAATGGCAGCGCAGTGCGGCTGATTTGCCAGGTGTTTCTGTGGCAGCCGAAAGTGCCAAAAACATGGGTCTAAAAATCGGTGATCGTCTGCATTTTTCAGCCGCCGGTCTAGAATTCGAAGCAGAGGTGGCGAGCTTTAGGAAGATGACGCAGACTGCTACCCAAAATTCATATTCGTTCTTGTTCGAACCGCAAGCGATGCGAGATTTTGTGCCTAGTTATTCGACAGGTTTTTACCTACCACCCACTCAAAAATCCTTTGTCATGCAATTATTAGGCAAGCATCCAAACGTGGCGGTGTTAGAGCTGGATCGCATGATTGCGCAGATGAAGAGCATCATCAAGCAAGTGACCGATGCCGTCATGTTAGTTTTATTATTGAGCGTGGCCGCCGGTGCTTTGGTCATGTTGTCGGCGGTGTCTAGTAGCATCGATAGTCGCAAGCAAGAGAACGGTTTATTGCGCGCCTTCGGTAGTTCGAAGTCACTCATTTTAGGTAGCGTCTTAGTCGAGTTTGCGGCGATCGGTGCCTTGGCTGGTAGTGTCGCTATCATCGCCAGCGAACTAATACTGCTGGCCTTGCAAACATTCGTGCTGAACGCGCCTGTTCAAGCCCATTATCTGTATTGGTTCTTGTCTCCAGTACTAAGCGCCGTTTTGCTAGCAGCACTAGGATGCTTCGCCTGTCGCCATGTGATTACTACACCGCCCTCCAGCGTATTACGTGGAGCCTATGCATCATGAAAACGGCATATCTATTCTTAAAGAGCGCGATGGTCGCTGCATGTTTATTGCTTGCGTCACTAGCGCACTCACAAACTGCTGCTCAAGCTATCGCTTCCGCCACCAATGGAAAAATTCTGGTGCTGGGCGACAGCATTAGTGCCGGTTTGGGCGTCACACCCGACCTGGCTTGGGTCAATCTATTTGGCAAAGTCATGCAGAACAAGTATCACTTACAGGTAGTGAATGCCAGTGTCAGCGGCGAAACCAGTGGAGGTGGAAAAAATCGTCTGGCGAGTTTACTAAAAGCCCATCGACCGCGCTTTGTCATTATCGAATTAGGTGGAAACGATGGTTTGCGTGGATTGTCGACGAAAACTCTCGCTGCTAATTTACAAGCAATGATAGTCCAAAGTCGTGCTGCTGGCGCCAAGCTACTATTGCTCGGCATGCGCATACCTACTAGTTATGGTGCCCGCTATGGCGATGAGTTTGCGGCGGTTTATCCTAAGCTTGCTAGTAGCAACGGCATTCCCTTGGTGCCCTTTTTGCTCGATAAAGTCGCGCTTGATCCCAGCATGATGCAAGCAGACAAAATTCATCCCAACGACAAAGGGCAGCCGCAATTGCTGCGCAACGTGATGGCGGTGTTTGAACCCTATTTAGAACAAAACAATAGGTGACTAATATGCAATCATGAAGAAAACTAAAAACCCCTCAACACCGAGACGCGGAGACGCCGAGCAGCGCCGAGAAATGCAACATCTTTCACGCCTTTGTCTTTCCTCTTTCTTCGTTTTTCTCAGCGTCGCGGCATCTCAGCGTCTCGGCATTGAGTGGTTTTAATTTTATATCTTAAGAGAGAACAGTCATCGAAATCGTCAACATCAGAACAAAGGAAATTTAAATCATGAAGAATTTTTTCAAAAATCACACAGCCTCAAGCACAATCGGCACAATCGGCACAATGATTTTGCTCTGCTTATCGGGCTTTGCACATGCCGACGGCATCACCGATCTCAAAAGCGCGCTGAATCGTTTGCAAGCACAAAGCAATGTGAAAGCCATCATGGAAGTCAAGAGCTCACGCAAACAAGGTGAGGACAAAGAGGCGATCGAAACAAATGGACAAATTAACGTCAATCTCGAAGATGGCTCGCGTGGCATGCAGATTTCCTTTCCCAAGGAAGTGTTAAATAAGTTAGAACTGGAAGCGCGGGCACGCATCAAAGACAAGGACAGCAAGTCACCAACCAGGCAAGCCAGCTTTGACGTCAGTCCGGAAGAATCACAAATGATGCTATCGGCGGTCAATGTTTTGCAAAGGCAAATTGAGGAAGCTAGTTTTAAGGGTGAAAAAAACGAGTCTTACAACGGAAAACCTGCTCGCTTGTTAACTTTTGAATTTGGCATGGAGCGTTTGCCTGTGAGCGCAAAAAAATATATCAAAAACTTCGAGAGCCGTTTAGAGATTTGGATCAATTCCGATGGCACACCTCTGGCAAGTCGATTGGTAGAACAAGGCAGCGGTCGCGCCTTCATCGTGGTGAGCTTTCAACAAACAAGCGAAGAACATAATGTCTATCAGATCCTTGGGGATCGCTTACTAATTACGCGCCGCGAAAGTAAAAATAAGAGCAGTGGTGCTGGGGAACGCGCCGATACTAAGGTGATTAAGACTTTGCAAGTGCAGAGTTAGTGTTGGTCAAACTCATTTAAAGACCATGTCTGCGATTGTCATCCCTTCCTCCGTAGGTCATAGATGTCAACACAAGACCAGTAAATAGAAAAATCAATTCAACGTCACTCCTGCGAAGGCAGGAGTCTAGCGTCTTTCCTTGCTCAAAAAACGTCGCTGGATTCCTGCCTTCGCAGGAATGACAGAAATTACTGTTTCATTGTTTCTCTTTGCTCCTTCACGCTGCCGGAAAACTTGCAAATTGCCTATATTTAGGTATTGACGTATATGCTTAAAGTTTAACTTAGCGAGGGGCTTTGTGAGCTAAACCAGATTGTCTATGCTTGGCGTAAGCCCCATGCTCGGTTAAGCTATGCCAGAGCGAACTCAAAACAAGTTTTTTAAAGAACCTATGTTGCCACGCATTTTAATGATAGAAGACGACCAACGGCTAGCCACTATGGTCAGTACCTATCTTCAACAAAACGGCTATCAGGTAGTACATGCTGGAACTGCGCACGAGGGAATAGCACTTCTCCAGCAACAGGCTGAGCAAGACCGTTTTTCGGTTTTACTTCTCGACCTGATGTTGCCCGATGCCTTTGGCCTCGATATCTGCAAACAGATACGCGCACAAAATGATTTCAATGCCATCATTCCTATCATTATGCTGACTGCCAAAGGTGATCCTATGGATAGAGTGGTGGGATTGGAAATCGGTGCCGATGATTATCTCGCCAAGCCATTCGAACCACGTGAATTATTAGCGCGGCTGCGTTCCACATTACGCCGCCAGGAAATCATCTCCAAACAATTGCCGCAACAAAGTACATCTGCATCTACTTCATCGACCGCGCCAATAAATTTTGGCAATATTAACATCGACCTCGATGCCCGCACACTAAAAGTCAACGGGGAAGAATGCTCGATAACTGGCTATCAGTTTGATCTTTTGGTAGTCATGGCACAACATGCAGGGCGTGTCTTATCCCGCGATTTTTTACTCGATGCCGTCAAGGGTGAAACCTTACATGCCTTCGATCGTTCTATCGATGTGCATATAGGAAAACTGCGCGCTGCCATAGAAATCGATCCTAAACAACCAAAGCGCATCATTACCGTACGCGGTGCTGGGTACGTTTTTTCTAAGGCACAAGATGTCTAACTTCCTCAGCTCGCGGCTGCGAAAATGGCGTAACGCTTGGTCACTCAAATTCTATTTGCGTGTGTATCTGGCAGTCCTGGCTAGCCTCGTTGTAACGACCATCATATTGTACGTACTGATACAAGTGGCGATGAACAACACGACTAATTTCAAGCGCAATATGGAAAATTTTTCCTATATCGCTTCTAGTGTGATACCACCAGAAAGCAGCGGTAAAGCGGCTGAAGTTGAAGCGATCAAACATTGGGGATTTTGGCTAGACATGGATATCACTGTCTTCAAACTTGATGGAAGGCTGAGCAGTTCAACCAAGCAACAGCCTTTGACCCATTTGCCATCAAACATACGCACAGGCTGGTACACCAGCCTACCTAATGAAGTAGCAATCCAACTTAAAGATCAACGATGGATCATTGTTGATATGAGTCATCGCATCTTTGTTCCTTCAGGTATGCAAGTCATCGGTGCCATCTTAGTGGTAATTGGCATTGCACTTGGCTCTTATCCCTTAGTGCGACGTTTAACCAAACGACTGGAACACCTGCAAACCAGTGTCGAAGCTTTGGGCGAGGGCAAGTTAGGCACCCGGGTCGCAGTGGAAGGCAAGGATGAAGTCGCACGCTTAGCGGTCAGCTTTAATCAAGCTAGTGCCCGCATCGAGGCTTTAATGAATGCGCAAAAATCGCTGCTTGCCAATGCCTCGCACGAATTGCGTTCACCGCTAGCACGCATCAGTATGGCAGTCGAATTAGTGACGGAAAATGCGCCCGACAATTTACGCCAAGAACTCAAGCAAAACATTCATGAACTCGATCAACTCGTCGATGAAATATTACTGAGCAGTCGTTTAGAAGCCAGCAAAGAAACTCAACCAGAATGGGAAACCATAGACCTCAGCGGCCTACTGGCAGAAGAATGCGCGCGCATGAATGCCGAACTGCACATCAGCTTAACACCTGAACAAATGCAAGTCGCGGCCGAACTGAAAGCAGAAGGCAAATACCTGCGTCGACTTTTCAGAAATCTATTAGAGAATGCCGAACGCTATGGTAAGGGGAATGCCATCGAGGTTTTTCTAAAGATGCAGGAAGAGCGCCTCACGGTCGAGGTCTGTGATCGTGGCGCTGGTATCCCTGCGGATCAACGTGAACATGTATTCGAACCCTTTTATCGCCTGGCCGGCAGCAGCGAGACCAATGGCGGTGTCGGCTTAGGATTAAGCTTGGTGAAACAAATCGCAGAACGTCATGCCGCAAGTATTGTTTGCTTGCCACGGGAAGGTGGTGGTAGCTGTTTTCGGCTTAGTTTTACTGCTTAATTCTTCCTGATCAGCATTACTGCACAAGCGGCAACAACAAGACAAATTAACGATAAAAAAGCCTCTACACCCAAAGATGTAAAGGCTTTTATGGCTTATCGTAGCTAGACTAGCTCAGTCTTAGCAGCAATGACTTACTCCACACTCACCTCCTTACGATTATCCTTCGATACACGATCTATCATTTTATTGTAAGGATCGACCCCGACTTCAAATGGTTTATCTTTCACCGTGATCGTGACACTAGGGGCATTACCCTGCAACACACGTTTTTCTAGGAAAAGCACTTTCTCGTCTTTTTCTTTAGCACCCGCCGCGCGAGAAAAAATCGCGATCTCCACGGCTTCATCATAAGTACGCGGCGTTTCTTTACCTTTGCCATCGACTTCGATTTTAGCCAAATGCAATTTCATCGTCACATCCCACTGCCCGTCCGCACGCTTCACCGCTTTCGCTTCGGTCACACGATTGTCGTAGAACACGATCTTTTCAAACATGTCCGTAATCAAAGCGTGCTTGTCTTGTGGCGCTTCTTCGCGGATGTAGGTCAACAACTCTTTGGTCGTGGTGTACGGTGCCTGTTGATAAGCCTTATCTTGCAAGAAGCGTTTTAGAGCACGATTTAAATTTTCTTCGCCTATCTCATCGCGCAAACGATAGAAAATCAAACTGCCTTTTTGATAGTGTATATATTGCTGAGCTTCGACCCGTGCTAATGGCAATTCTTCAATCAACTCACCGCCACGACCGCGTAAATAGCCATCCAATTCATACTTCAAGAATTGACGCATCTTTTCGCGACCATACTCTTTTTCCATTACCATCAGAGCGAAATATTGCGCGAGAGATTCCATCAACACAGTCGAACCTTGCATATTCGCGCCGATCACCTGATGTCCCCACCATTGATGCGCCATCTCATGCGCTGTCACATAGAACACGTAATCAATGTCGTCTTTGTCGCGCAGGTCGGCGATGAAACCAATCGCTTCTGAATACGGTATCGTGTTAGCGAAAGACTGGGCAAAACGTGCATAGTTAGGGAACTCTAAAATCCGCACTTGTTGATGCTGATAGGGCGTGAAATTACTTGTGAAGTAATCCAGTGACTTCTTAGTACCTTCTATCATGCGATCAATATTGTAAGCATGCTTTTTGTCATAATAGATCTCAATCGGTAATCCTTTCCAATCCCCTTTCTTCACTTCCCAACGAGCCGATAGAAAGGCGAAGAATGGCATCATAGGTCTATCCATTTTGTAATGAAAATAGCGACGACCACCCTCTTCCCAAGATTTCTGCAAATAGCCTGGTGCCATCGCGATTTGATCGGCACTAGTTGAAATCGTGGTATCGAAATTAATCCAATCTGCTTCGCTACCCAAAGCGTGATAAGCGCGCGCCGACTCATCTTCTAATTTTGCCATACGTTGAGGTTCGCCCAAACCACGTTTTCTGCGTTCATTACGATCACGCATTTCTGCATCGGAGGCATAACCAAACTGCGGGAAAAATTCACGATTATTAAAGAAAGTCCCGTTCAGGTTCACGGTATTAGCTGCACCACTATTGGTAAAGCCAGGATTCTCAACTGTGGTGACAAAATCCAAAGCCAGGCTATCACCGGCGGCGAGTGCTTGTTTAAGTTTAACTATGCTAAAACCGAGTTTTTTATCATCCAATACGAGCTCATGTGGAGGTAAGTTTTTCCATTCGGTCTTTACCCGTGTATTGAGCTGAATGCGCAAAGTATCTTGCGGCAAGGCAGATTTATTTTGCAAAACATAGTGCCCATTGATAACGAGCTTGCGTTGTTCCGGATAGATGTCAACATTCGCTTTAACCTCGGTCAGGCGCGGATGTGGCAGCCCCTTGTATTGCTTGTATTTTTTCTCATACTCAGCATTTTCATCCAAAGAGGCAGTCTTAGTTTGATACTGATTTAATACATTGGTGTTGTAGAAAATCCAAGCACCCGTGCAAACAAAGGCGGTCAAACTGAGTGCCAATGCCAAGCCTGCTTTGCTATTAAGTTTCGCCATCGCCAAGCGGGCGCGAACATGCCACTCCTGCGACAAACCACGCACCCAAAATGCCTGAGCTAGTATCAGCAAAGCAAGGGTGAATAAGCTCCAATACAGCGTGAACCAAGACCATCCGTAGAGGAAATGGCCATAGCCATTCATATCAGAATAAGGTGTCGCCGAACTGCCCGCGAAGTTGTAGAGATTATGATCGAGATCCAAAGTACCAAAAACGATTTGTGAAATCAGCACCAGTATCATCATCAGATAACCAATGAATTTATTATTCGTCAATACTTGTAAAACTAAAGCAAGTAAGCCCAATAAAACAAAACCACTGGCCCCGAGCAAAACGCCCTTCACATACAAAGACAATTCTATAGGAGCACCACCCTTAATCAATTGCATGAGTATGCCAGTGATGGCACCTGCACTCAGGAAGCTCAAAATCACGGCGGTCAAGGCGGCAGATTTGGCCAGCAAAGGCACCCAATTCGGTACCGGCATAGCATCGACTACATCAGCTATTTTGACCTGGCGTTCTTTAAAAATCAGTTCACCGGCATAAAAAGTAACGATGATAATCAGCATAAAATTAAAACTACCCGCCAGTATCGACAACATATTCGTCGTGACCGGATACACCGTCGTGCCAAACATCACCCCAGATTGACTAGCACTGCCAATAAAATTCACCAAACCAAACAGCAGCATGACGAGAAAAGGCACACTCTTGAATACCGCTTTGGTATCAAACTTTAAGATATCCCAAAATTGACTCCATGCGGTTGCAGTCCCACTATGTTGGGTCACATTTGGCAGACTCACTTTGGCCAATTGCGGTGTCGCTGCAGGGCTCGCATTCTCAACTTTGGCTTTACCAAACCAAGGACGTCCGGTACCGGCGCGTTGCGGTTTGAACAGTCCTAAGGTCAGTGCAAATAAGGCTAAACCAATAAGCGACCATAGCAGGCGATTCACCATCAGATAGCTATTCAGTGCTGGCAAAATGGCATTCGACTCCGCGGTGGAAAAATACCGTGTCATACGGCCAAAGGCACGCAAACCAAAGGGATCAAGAAGTACCGCAATCCACTCGTTATTGATGTCGCGGGTGAAGGAGCCAGCGACCACCCACAACACAAAGAAGCCAATTACACCAACATACACCATCATCATGGAACGGGTAGTCGCCGCCAACAGCATCAATAAAGCGCCAATAAACAAGAGATTAGGAATAACGAAAACAAGCAGTCCCCAAACAAAAGGCTGAAACGACAAAGCACCAACCCTAGTGGTATCGACCCAAGGCATATAGGGCCCGACTAACAGGCCTAAAACCACGAACAGAAAAATCACCAAACAAGCGACCAAGCCCGCCAAAAAACGGCCGATCAGATAGTCATGTTTGCGCATAGGTGTGGCGAACAACATATCCGAGATGCCAATTTCCGCATCACGCAAAACCGCACCGGCGATAAAAATGGTGACCACAAACATAGACAAGACGCTGAACACACCGAGGAACTGCGCGATCACAGTCGGTGCATTGCGATTCACATTGCCCACTGCACCACCGACTGTAATCGCATCACTACTGGCCGCGCCAAAAGCGAGTGCACCAAAAATCAAAGCAATCACCCACAACAAAGGCTGTTTGAGTTGAAAACGCAAATCAAATTTAAAGAATTCTAACCACATGGCGAACTCCTTAAACTGACAGCGCAGGAGCGCTATTTTGTGATTTGCGCAATTGCAGGAAGTACACGTCTTCTAAATTGGCTTCGACTTGACGGAAACCATCGTCAGGTTGAGTTTCTGAGTACACATTGATTTGTGGCTTACCTGCAACCAAGCGGGTTGTCAGTACCGTAAATTTTTCTTGATAACTTGGTAGCGCCTCTTTACTGACGCTGCATCGCCAGACTTTGTTTTGCAGCATATCAATTGCCGCTTGTGGCTCGCCTTGCACCAGGACCTGGCCTTTTGCAATCATCGCCATACGTGGGCACAAATCGGTCACATCTTCAACGATGTGAGTCGACAGTATCACCACCACTTGTTCACCAATTTCAGACAATAGATTCAAGAAACGATTACGCTCATCGGGATCAAGGCCCGCGGTTGGCTCATCAACGATCACCAATTTCGGCGAGCCCAACAGAGCTTGTGCGATACCAAATCGTTGGCGCATACCACCAGAATAAGTACCTAATGCGCGTTTGCGAGCTTCCCAGAGATTCGTCTGACGCAATAGTCCTTCCACCGCTTGTTTGCGATCTGCTTTATTGGTGATGCCTTTTAATACGGCAAAATGGTTCAGTAAATCTTCAGCCGACACTTTGGGATAAACGCCAAAGTCTTGCGGCAAATAACCTAATTGGCGGCGCAGCGCTTCCTTATTATTTAACACATCCAAGCCATTAAAATGAATCGAACCACTATCTGGTTCTTGCAGGGTCGCAATCGTGCGCATCAAGGAAGACTTGCCTGCGCCATTCGGGCCAAGTAAGCCAAACAAGCCGTTCGGTATCTCCAGGCTGACGTTGTTGGTTGCGTGCACGCCATTGGCATAGGTTTTATTCAAATTTTTAATCGACAACATGAGGTAAGCTCCTTTATCTAATATTTCTATCTTAGGACTCAAGCAAAACAGACGCTGAGGTCTTATCTTCGCTTCGCCGTACAAAGCACTGTCTTTGGCTGCGCGCCTTGATTCAAGTATTCAAGGGCGGGCTCTGGTCAGCGCAAGTTTGCATAAGTTCTGAATCATTCAATCATTGCGCATCATACAAAAGATACATGACATTGCAATACAAAAGTGCAAGATGCGATCAAGCAGGGAATTTTTGTCACCAAAGCCAGAAATCTGACATGAAAAAAATTCACGCTGCTCACGCTTTCGTGACGCTAAACTGTAAACTGATGTCCTGTTTTATCGGCTCTATCGCAAATCACCCGTAACGCTAAGCAAACTGGCATAGTCCCAACTCCGCTTTAGCCTTTACAGGCATTGACCTTGTCAACGCCTATTGACGAACTACTTTTATGTCGAATCCAGAGAAAACGCCTGTCGCATCTGATCAGCCCTTGCCTGAGAAATTAATTAGCAAGCTAGGAAGCTGGTCGGTAAAAGCCCAGCACTATCCCGTCTTCAGTCAAACCTGGTTTCGCTATAAAGCGCTTAGTTTCGCGCCACCTTTGGGTGTTCTGGCCTTAATGATGTTGGCCATTTCCATCATAGTCGGGAACGAAAAATCGGCGGCAGCCAACGAGGTCAAGCCCTATCTCATGTTTTTTGTTCTGTTTGTGGGAATCACTTTAAATTTGTTGGCAGGGCGCTGGCTCGCTACCCAAGTGAAGAAAAGACAGTGGCGAAAAAAAAGAGAAATGCTCGGTATCGCCAGCGCGCTGATATTTGGCCTCTTACTGTCGTTGTTCATTGTCGAGTCGGCAGATCGCTTTGTCGATAAAAAGATTCAGAAAACCAGCCCAGAAACCAGAGAAAAGATTCAACAACTGACCAGTAGCGATGAAGTCAAGGTCGGCTTAATTATCACGGATGAAGAAGAACACAAGGCCAATATCGCTAATATTTTTTTCTGGGTGCTCTTGTTGAGCTGGTGGGGAGGCGCGCTAGATTTTCGTGCCTACCTCAAACAAGGACGAGAAATCGAGAAAGCCATGATGCAAGACAAACTCGATCAATACAAAAACGAACGCAATCAGGCGCAGATGCGCTTATCGGTTCTTGCCAGTCAGGTCGAACCACATTTTTTGTTCAATACTTTATCGGGAGTACGGGCCGCTATGCTCAGCGATCCGGCACGCGGTGTTGCCATCATTGATCACCTGGTCGATTATTTGCGTTCGACTATTCCGCAAATGCGTAGCGATGGTAACTTGATGCTTAGCAGCGTCGACCATCAATTCAATTCTGTACGGGCGTATTTGGGTGTGATTCATATGCGGATTCCACGCCTGAGCTTTAGCGTGGAATGTCCACCCGACTTATTGGATTGCGCGGTGCCGCCCTTGATGCTGATCAGCCTGGTAGAGAATGCTGTGAAACACGGAATAGAACCGAAAAAGGGCGCGGTACATATTAGCGTCAGGGCTAGCAAAATCCTAATGAATGATCAGGCCGGTGGCGAGCAACTATGCTTAAGTGTGGAAGACAATGGCGTCGGCTTTGGTCATAGCATTTCTGGCTCTGGTATAGGATTAAGTAATATCCGCGAGCGTCTAAAACATTTGTATGCAGGTGACGCCAGTCTAGAATTAAGTATGCGTGAAGAAGGCGGCATTGCAGCGCGCATACTATTGCCCATCAGCCGCTACGACGAACATACGTCGGAACTTAACAATGGATCATAATCATGCCAACCGCCATCATTGCCGACGACGAAGATTTACAGCGCTCAGATCTGCAGCGCATGTTGCAGCTAGTCTGGCCAGAACTTGAGATCGTCGCCACTTGTGAAGATGGTGGCGATGCCTTAGACGCCATCACGCAGCATCAAGCCGATATCGCTTTCTTAGATATCCGTATGCCAGAATTAAGTGGACTCGATGTTGCCCGTGCCAGCGATGGCAAATGTCGTGTGGTGTTTACCACGGCTTACGATAATCATGCGATTGAAGCGTTTAAACTGGGCGCGATTGATTATCTACTCAAACCGATTACCGAGGAAAGATTGCAACACACGGTTTCGCGCATCAAGGAACAACTCAGTGCCGGCGCCACGCCGAAAGATTTGATCCAAGTGATGGCGGCACTCGATCAACGTCTGCGTGGTTCACAAGCTGGGCCACAAGAAGCAGAAAGAATACGCTGGATTAGCGCCAGCTCTGGCAATACCATCAAACTATTTCCAATTGAAGAAGTTCTCTTCTTCGAATCTGATTTGCGCTATACGCGCGTGGTCAGCGCCGATGATGAAGGCCATATCCGCACCTCCATCAAAGAATTGCAAAAAGGCTTGGCACCGGATCAATTCTGGCAAATCCATCGCAGCATCATGGTCAATCCGCATGCCATCGCCCGCGCCCGACGAGATGAAATGGGCAATATTCTGGTTGAACTGAAAAACCATAGCGAGCAACTCAAAGTCAGCCAGACCTATGCCTGGCGCTTTAAAGGTATGTAAGATCAAGCGCATAGCAGCAATTCAAAATACACATCTAATTTTAATAATAGGACTTACGCAAAATTGCGCTGGCCAGGCGTGGAGCCGAAGGCAGTGCAATTGCACGGCGAGGCGAACACAACAACGCCAGCGTCTGTTTTGCGTAAGTCCTAAATAATTTCCAAAATAAGCTAACGAAGCTAAGCCTAAAAAATTATTTTGGATTTTTGATTTTTTCTGTAAAAAATGCAAAAGCACCTACTGACTTCAGCCGCAGTCTGTGCCACACTGAAAGCATGACTCTCACAGAATTAAAATACATTGTTGCTGTTGCCCGCGAAAAGCATTTTGGACACGCGGCAGAGGCTTGCTTTGTCGCGCAACCTACGCTGTCCGTTGCCATAAAAAAATTAGAAGATGAATTGGGCGTCACCATATTTGAACGTGGCGGTACCGAAGTATCTACCACGCCGCTAGGCGCACAAATTGTGGCTCAGGCAGAACGTGTCTTAGAACAAACTGCGGTGATCAAAGAAATCGCCAAGCAAAATAAAGATCCTTTAAACGGCCCTTTCCGTCTCGGCATCATTTACACCATAGGCCCTTATTTACTGCCGCATCTGGTCAAAACCATGATCGCCAAAGTACCGCAAATGCCGCTGATCTTGCAGGAAAACTTTACTGTCAAATTGATGGAATTGTTGCGCCAAGGTGAACTTGATGCAGCCATCATGGCGCTCCCCTTACCCGATCAAAGTTTGATGGTACAGCCGCTCTATGATGAGCCTTTTGTCGTTGCCATGCCTAAGGATCATCCTTGGGCGGGACGCGCATCGGTCTCTGCCGAAGAACTAAAATCAGAAACCATGCTGCTACTTGGCAATGGTCATTGCTTCCGTGATCAAGTCTTAGAAGTCTGTCCAGAAATGGCGCGATTCTCTACCGGCAGCGATGGGATTGCACGCACCTTTGAAGGCTCCTCCCTCGAAACTATCCGCCACATGGTTGCCTCAGGTATAGGCATTACCGTACTGCCTATGGCATCCGTTTCCGACGCGCACAACAAAGAGAGTATGTTGCGCTATGTCCCTTTTAGTAATCGCGCACCAGATCGTCGTGTCGTGATTGCCTGGCGTAAGAGTTTTACACGTCACGCCGCCATAGACGCGATACGACAAGCGGTATTGGATTGCGATTTGAATGGTGTCACGATGTTGGACGAAGTAGCTCAACCGCAATAAGCCGGCTATTGACACCAGAAGGGCTGATAGTTTCCTCGTATAATGCGACTTTACGTTTGCTAGCGCATTGTGCTTCTATGGAACTCTTGTCAACTCGCTTCTTTACTGGATTTGCTACCCGCCTTTCTTTGTATTTCAAACTGATACGGCTAGACAAACCCATAGGTATTCTGCTGTTGCTCTGGCCGACCCTCGCCGCATTATGGATCGCCAGCGATGGCCGACCTGACTGGCACTACTTGTTCATTTTTAGCTTGGGTACCATCTTGATGCGTTCCGCCGGCTGCGCCATCAATGATTTCGCTGATCGCGATTTCGACAAACATGTGAAACGCACAGCAGAACGCCCACTGACCAGCGGTAAGATCAAATCATGGGAAGCCGTGGCAGTAGCCGCCGTGCTGGCCGTGGTATCGTTTTTGCTGATTTTGCCTTTAAATACCCTGACTAAACAATTGTCAGTTGTGGCATTGCTTGTGGCAGGTTCTTACCCTTACTTCAAACGTTTTTTTGCCATTCCTCAGGCCTACCTCGGCATTGCATTTGGCTTCGGTATTCCTATGGCATTTGCGGCAGTGAACAATAGCATTCCGAGCGAAGCCTGGTTAATGTTAGTAGCCAATGTATTTTGGGCAATCGCCTACGATACTGAATACGCGATGGTAGATCGCGACGACGATCTGAAGATCGGTATCAAAACCTCCGCAATTACCTTTGGGCGCTGGGATGTCGCCGCCGTGATGCTGTGTTATGCACTGGCTTTACTATTGAATTCATATTGCGGCTGGCGCTTGGGATTAAGCTGGTGGGCACTAAGCGGTGTCGCGGTCGCGGCAGCGATCGCCGTCTACCATTACAGCCTCATCAAAGAACGCGACCGCATGCAATGTTTTGCGGCATTCCGCCACAATAATTGGCTGGGCGCGGCTCTGTTCTTTGGCGTTTTGCTGGACTACCTGCTACGTTGAGCGCAGTTTAAAACAGGACTTCTTGGTTTAAGTGTCTCAATTTTGCGCTAACTCAAAACAAAATCAAATTTTCGTTCTAGACTGTTTTCAGAAGTTCTATGTTCGTTGTTAGCTAATTAAAGGAAAAACCATGAATTCTGTAGACCAACACAAGGCCAATCTGATGCGTGAACTTACACAAGTTTTGAAAGATGCCGAAGAACTGATTAAAAACTCAGAACAACAAGCGGGCGATGGCTTTCAAAGTGCTAAAGACAAGCTGGAAGCGACGCTGAAAAACGCTAAGCAAGAAATCCATCGCATTGAAGAAGTCGTGGTGCAAAAAACCAAAGACGCGGCACACGCCACTGATGCTTATGTACATGATAATCCATGGAAAACCGCGGGTATCGCAGCCGGCGTAGGATTATTGGTAGGCTTACTCATCGCCAGAAATAAATAAGCCCGATGGCCATCACGGACTCCATTATTCGACTGGGCACCAGTCTGATCGAGACCTTGCATACGCGACTAGACTTAGCTTCTGTAGAAATCGAAGAAGAATTTAATCGCTATGCGGGTTATTTTGTACTGTCTGTGCTGGGGCTATTTTGCGGCATCGTCACCCTCTTACTGGTCATTTTATTGGTGCTGATTGTGTTTTGGGATAGCCACCGCGAAATGGCTTTATTTGGCTTAATTGCCTTGTTTAGCATCGCCACCTTGGTGATCGCACGCTATCTCAAAATCGCGATCAAGAATAAACCTCGCTTGCTAGCGACCAGTTTGAACGAATTGCAAAACGATCTGCAAACCCTGCGTCGCGCTACCGATAGGCCGGTTGATAAAGCAGCCGATAGTTCAACACCCACCTCCGCAAGAGCCCAAGGCCCTGATCAAGATAGTGAGGGCTTTTAAGTGATCTCAGAAGCTACTCCAACAAGTCGCCAACAAAAACTGCAAGCCAGACGCCTGGCTTTGGTCGCCCGTTGCCAGCAACAGAGGCAGGAACTGATTTGGCAAAGCGCACAATTGCATCATGAATTGCGCTTTATTGAACTCGGTCTGAGGGTCGCAAGCGTTTTACGAGCATCGCCTATCTTAATCGCAACGCTAGCCGCGGGACTGACTATCATCAAACCGAGACGAGTGATGTGGCTATTAAAAACGGGGCTGTCAAGCTGGCGCATGTACTTGAAATTTGCACCGATACTAATGCCTTTACTACCCCTGCTTCGTCAGTGGAAGGCAAATACGAATAACAAGCCAACCAACAATGCGCCTTCCCAAACACAGTAAGCCGGTCTTTGTTTTAGGCAGCTGATTGTTTTTTAGATTGTTTAAAACGCCACAACAAAAAGCCACCCGCTAATACGCAAGCGAGTGCCGCATAAATACTGATGCGCAAACCTGTCGCGCTCAGAGAAATACAATAAATCGCCAAACTGAGTAGATTCACTCTATGCGTAATCATTGCATCTTTAGGTGTAATGAACTCGGCAATTTTCTTACGACTGATCGCCATCCAAAAGAATAAGCTTTGGGATGCCAGTATCAAACCGAGCAACACCACATACACAATGTTGGCGGTTAGATTTTGGGGATAGCGTCCAAACAATGCAGCGACGAAGGGAAAGAAACAAATCAAGGACAAAAAAGCCAGGCTACAAATCAGCATAGGCAAATCAATCTCGGTCACTTTCTCAGTCAACTTATGATGCCAAACCCAAAACACGCCTAGAGCCGAAAAGCTCACAAAGTAAGCTAAGATCACGACCCCATCATGCGCCAGTGCATGCAGTAAATCGAGTGCGGAAAGCTTATCCGCGATGGTAGGCACCTTGACTTCCAACACGAGTATGGTCATTGCGATAGCAAAAACACCATCAACCAGAGTCTCTAAACGTGCCTTATGCAGGTGAAATTTTTTTGTCATGATAGAAAATTTTTTAAGAGGTTTTAAAATTCCTGATGTCATTCATGCGAAGCATTTGCAATTCTATTCGCTCTAAGGCTAAAAAAGTATGTAATTTGTTTATCAAGTTACATCGCGGAATTTGCCAGACGACGCTGCGCTTCTTCTTCCGCTTCCATACGAGCCAATTCAATTTCTTCTATCACCGCACCCACATCAACTGGACGTTTGTCCTCTGCCACGATGCCGGTCAATACCGTATCAGGACGCAATAAACCGGCGACATATAATTTCCAGATTTCTTTACCATACTGCGTCTTAGCCAACTCAGGGGCAAACTGGCTGAAGTAATTTCTCAAGTTATCAACGTCGCGATATAACATCGCTGCCGCGCCCATATTCCCTGCGGCATTAATCGCTTGGGGCAAGTCGATGATGACCGGCCCTTGTTCATTCAAAAGAATATTAAATTCGGATAAATCGCCGTGAATAATACCGGCACACAGCATCAACACCACTTGCTGGATCAACTCTTCGTGGTACACCAAAGCTTGTGCGTGACTGAGACTGACATCATTAAGGCGCGGTGCGACTTGGCCATCGGCGGTGCTCACCAGATCCATCAGTAAAACGCCCTCAAAACAGACATACGGGGTCGGCACCCGCACCCCGGCATCGGCTAATTTGTAGAGCGCATCGACTTCAGCATTTTGCCAAACCTCTTCTTGCATCTTGCGACCATATTTAGAACCTTTTTGCATGGCTCGCGCTTGCCGGCTATTTTTTACTGTGCGTCCTTCTTGATAAGCAGCAGCTTGTTTAAAACTACGCTGCCCTGCTTCTTTATACATTTTGGCACAACGAATCTGATCGCCACAACGCACCACAAATACAGTCGCTTCTTTGCCACTCATCAATTGACGCAGGACTTCGTCTATCATGCCTTCATCAACCAAGGGCTGCAAGCGCTTCGGTGTTTTCATAGGTTAGCAATCCTCGTTATCGATAGGGAGCGAAACAACTTCGGGCGTTGATTAATTTTGTCCAAACTCATCACCCAATTCTTTGCCGCGCTGAGCGGCGGCTTGTATTGCACGATGTATCGCCGGCTTGACCGCACTCTCGTCCATGCTGCATAAGGCAGCATAAGTGGTGCCACCTTTTGAGGTTACACGTTGGCGTAATACTTCTACCGCTTCATCTGACTGTTTCGCCAATTGTGCTGCGCCGTTAAATGTCGCTAGGGACAATTGACGCGCCTGTGCCGCATCGAAACCTAATTGCATTGCTGCTTCTTGCATTGCTTCAATAAAATAAAATACATAGGCGGGACCACTACCGGAGATCGCTGTTACCGCATCGATCATACTTTCATTTTGCACCCACATGGTTTCACCCACAGCTTGCATGATCGCTTGCGCTGAGTCACGTTCTTGGGCACTGACCGCTTCCATGGCATACAAGCCACTCATACCTGAAGCAATCATCGCGGGCGTATTAGGCATCGCTCTGGCAATTTTTTGATAACCACCTAACCAACGCGACATATCATCCGTACGAATTCCGGCAGCAACGGATAACAATAATTGCGTCGCTAAAAATGGGGCAAAGCTGGCGATAACTTGCCGCATTTGTTGTGGCTTGACGGCAAAAATCAGAACGTCCAGCTCGCGCAATTTTTCGTCCATCGTCATCGAGCTACTTACACCATATTGCTGACTAAGGCGTGTCACACTGTCGAGATTCAAATCGACCACATGAATATGTTTGGCATCGGTTAATTTATTGGCTAAACCAGCAATTAAAGCGGTCGCCATATTGCCACCACCAATAAACCCTATCTTCAATTCAGACTGCATAATCCCGCTTTCCAAAAATGGCACTGCCTATGCGCAGCATGGTACTACCCTCAGCGATCGCCGCTTCCATGTCCCCACTCATACCCATGGACAGAGTGTCGATCGCTATATTATTTTGAATTAATGTTTGTCCTAATTGCGCAAGTCGAAAAAATGCTGCGCGCTGCACTTGTCTATCTTCACTGGCTTCCGGCACTGCCATCAAACCACGTAATTTTATTCGCGGCAATGCATGCACCTGTTGCGCCAATGCCAATAACTGATCCGGATGCACGCCACTCTTACTCGCTTCACCGCTGATATTGACTTGCAGACAAATCTGTAAATCGCCCAAAGCCTCAGGTCTTTGCTCGGACAAACGAGAGGCGATTTTTTCTCTATCCACCGAATGTACCCAAGAAAAATGTTCGGCAATTGGACGGGTTTTGTTGCTCTGTATCGGGCCGATAAAATGCCATTCTGGTCTGACGACACAAGCTAATTCACCACACAGCTTCTCAACCAGTTCCATCTTATCGAGCGCTTCCTGCAAATAGTTTTCACCAAAACTTTTTTGTCCGGCTTGCAAAGCTTGCACCACTTCGCTCGCCGGGAAAGTTTTGGACACTGCCAATAAAGCAATTTCAGTTGGATTCCTGTCATAGCGACGGGCGGCAAGTGCAATTGCATCATGTACGACTTGCAAGTTGTTAGGGATTGAGGACATAATCAGGGAACCTTAGCAGCACATCAAAACAAGCTGCCGCGTTAATTTTTTTACTCTGTATCGGATTATAAATGGATATCTCAGAACTTCTCGCATTCTCGGTCAAGAATAACGCATCCGATCTACATTTATCTTCCGGATTGCCACCTATGATCCGCGTGCATGGCGACGTACGTCGTATCAATTTGCCGCCATTAGAACACAAAGATGTGCATTCCCTGATTTACGACATCATGAACGATGGTCAGCGCAAACATTATGAAGAAAATCTGGAGTGCGATTTTTCATTTGCGATTCCGGGTCTGGCACGTTTCCGCGTCAATGCCTTTAATCAGGAACGCGGTGCAGCTGCCGTTATGCGTACCATTCCTTCCAAAATTTTGAGCTTGGAGCAATTGAACGCGCCGAAGTGCTTTGCTGAATTCTCACTTAAAGCACGCGGCCTGGTACTGGTCACGGGACCAACTGGTTCTGGCAAATCCACCACATTGGCAGGCATGGTGAATCACGTCAACGAAACCGAATATGGTCACATCCTGACGGTCGAAGACCCTATCGAATTTGTGCATGACTCTAAAAAATGTCTGATCAACCAACGTGAAGTCGGACCTCATACGCATTCCTTCTCCAACGCCTTGCGCTCCGCACTGCGTGAAGATCCTGACGTTATTCTGGTTGGTGAATTGCGTGATCTGGAAACCATACGCTTAGCCTTAACTGCGGCTGAAACCGGTCACTTAGTGTTCGGTACTCTGCATACCTCATCCGCCGCAAAAACCATCGATCGTATTATTGACGTCTTCCCTGCGGAAGAAAAAGAGATGGTGCGTTCTATGTTATCAGAATCGCTGCAAGCAGTTATCTCGCAAACCCTGCTCAAAACCAAGGATGGTTCAGGCCGGGTCGCCGCGCATGAAATCATGGTCGGCACGCCGGCGATCCGCAATTTGATACGCGAAGCGAAAATTGCACAGATGTATTCTGCAATTCAAACTGGTAGCAATGTCGGCATGCAGACGCTGGATCAAAACTTATCCGACCTGGTGCGTCGCAACGTGATTTCAACCAGCACAGCCCGCGCCGCCGCTAAGATTCCAGATAATTTCCCAGGCTAAAAAACAGCAGCTCCCCCATTACAGAATAAGAAGGAAATTTCATGGAACGCGATCAGGCCACCAAATTTATGAACGACTTGCTCAGGCTGATGCTGAGCAAAAATGGTTCCGATCTTTTTATCACGGCAGAATTTCCACCGGCATTTAAGATCGACGGCAAAGTCACCCCGGTGTCGAATCAGGTACTGACGCCCGCCCATACAGTCGATCTGGCTCGTGCCATTATGAACGACAGACAAGCGTCTGAATTCGAATCGACTAAAGAATGTAATTTTGCGATTAACCCACCGGGCTTGGGGCGTTTCCGCGTCTCTGCGTTTTTGCAGCAGGGCAAAGTCGGCATGGTATTGCGTACCATTACTTCCACCATTCCTACCTTTGAGGATTTACGTTTACCTAGCCAAATTAAAGAAGTTGCAATGACCAAACGCGGTCTGGTGATTATGGTGGGTGCGACTGGCTCTGGTAAATCCACTACCTTGGCCGCCATGGTAGGTCACCGCAATGCCAATAGTTACGGACACATTATTACGATTGAAGATCCTATCGAATATGTTCATCCACATGGCAATTGCATCATCACCCAGCGCGAAATTGGTATTGATACCGACGATTGGGAAGTCGCATTGAAGAATACTTTGCGTCAGGCACCTGATGTGATCCAAATCGGTGAGATACGCTCACGTGAAACCATGGATCTGGCGATTGCTTTTGCTGAGACCGGTCATTTATGTTTAGCCACTTTGCATGCAAATAGCGCGAATCAGGCACTGGACCGTATGATTAACTTCTTCCCCGAAGAACGTCGTGCGCAGTTACTGATGGATTTATCACTGAACTTAAAGGCCGTCATTTCGCAACGATTGGTACCATTGCGCGGACAAAAAGGTCGCGTCGCCGCGATCGAAATCATGCTCAATACGCCTTTGATCTCAGACTTGATTTTCAAAGGTGATGTACATGAAATCAAAGAGATCATGAAAAAATCCGAAGAGCTAGGCATGATGACTTTTGACAAAGCTCTCTTCGACTTACACGAAGCAGACTTAATTACTTACGAAGACGCATTACGCAATGCAGACTCGGTCAATGAATTACGTCTGGCGATCAAGTTGCGCGGCAAAGACGCCAGCAATCGCGATTTATCAGCAGGTACGCAACATCTCGGTATTTTATGAGCGTGTTAGATTTTCAGGCCAACGATATTGCAGGTCAACTAGTCGATTTAAAACAATATGCCGGTCAAGTATTGTTAATCGTGAATACCGCAAGCCAATGTGGCTACACCTCGCAATACCAAGGATTGCAGCAATTGCACCAGGAATTTCAAGCTCAGGGCTTTCAAGTTCTGGGTTTTCCTTGCAATCAATTTGGCGCTCAAGAACCCGGAACTGCCAGCGAGATCGCGACTTTCTGTGAAAAAAATTATGGCGTCAGCTTTCCTTTATTTGAAAAAGTGAACGTCAATGGCAGTGATGCGCATCCCCTATTTCAATACTTAAAAAGTCAGGCGACAGGCATTCTGGGCACTGAAGGCATCAAGTGGAATTTCACAAAATTCCTGATCACAAAAGAGGCTCAGGTGTTTAAACGCTATCCACCGACTACAACGCCACAAGAGCTACGTGCAGACATCTTGGATCTATTAAAAAAATGAGTATAGGGCCAGCGCAATTTTTTCACTCATCCGATGCCACATGGCAAGGAAGCGCAGATTCTGATGCATCTTTGCTGGTAACTCTTTTCGTCGCATGATTAGCGTCTTTCATCTATCGTCAGGAATACCATGTCTGCACTCACGCTGCGCTCCACAAAAACTCTGATTGCCATGATCTGCTCTTTAGCTGTTTGCGACGCAAGTCTTGCTCAGGTTTTCGAGTGTCGTGACGCACAAGGAAAAAAAATCTTTGCCAATAGCTGCCCCGCTGGATCAAGCAAAATCAAAGAGATTGCCTCGCCCAATAGCAATCCCACGGGGACCATCAATCCCGCAACGCCTAGTCCAAACCCAACGATATGGACGCCCAAAACACCGGCAGAATCAAGCAGAGAATTTGCCGAATGGAAAAAGCGGCAAGAGGAAGAAGAAGGCTTAGTACGCGACCAGAAACGTGCCGACAGCAACAAATGCTACGAAGATCAAAAACGCTTACGCGAATTATTAAATGGCCAGCCTCTAAAAGCGGGCGTTGATGCCAACGGCGAACCAGTTTATATGGACGATGAAAAGCGCCTGGAAGAAATCAAAGCGATCACTGAACGGATTAAGAAATGTAGGCCAGACTAGGGCGTGTTGACATAATATTTAGGCAATGCGTTCTTGACAAAACGCAGGATGGCAAGGCGCATCTCGCCGCTG